>PMBP01000417.1 GCA_003152975.1 Phycisphaerales bacterium
CTGGGAGTCGCTCAAGCAGTACCGCGTGCCGTCGTGGTTCGAGGATGACAAGTTTGGGATCTTCATCCACTGGGGGGTGTATGCGGTGCCGGCGTTCGGCAACGAGTGGTATCCGCGGAACATGTACCTCAAGGGCGAGGCGGCGTACGAGCATCACCGCAAGACTTACGGTGACCAAAAAACTTTCGGGTACAAGGATTTTATCCCGAAGTTCACGGCCGAGAAGTGGGACCCGCAGGCGTGGGCGGAGCTGTTTGCGCAGGCGGGGGCGCGGTTTGTGGTTCCGGTGGCGGAGCATCACGACGGGTTTGCGATGTACGATTCGAGCCACACGGAGTTTTCGGCGGCAAAGATGGGGCCGAAGCGCGACATCGCGGGGGAACTGGCCAAGGCGGTGCGGGCCAAGGGGATGCGGTTTGGATTATCAAGTCATTATGCCTTCAATTACTATTATTATACCCACAGCGACGAGTTCGACACCATCGATCCGAAGTTTGTGGGCTTGTATAACAAGCCGCACGACGAAAAAGCCCCGGCCAGCGAGGAATTCATGAATTTGTGGCTGGCGCGGACGACGGAGATTATCGACAAGTATCAGCCGGATATTCTGTGGTTTGATTTCTGTTTCGAGCGGCCGGAGTTTGAGCCGTACCGGCAGAAGATCGGGGCGTATTATTACAACAAGGGCGTCGAGTGGAACAAGGGCGTGGTGCTGCAGCACAAGCACGAGGCGTTTCCGGAAGGGACGGCGGTGCTGGATGTCGAGCGGGGCAAGCTGGACGCGATTCGGCCGATGATCTGGCAGACGGACACCTCGATCAGCCGCAAGAGCTGGGGGTACATCGACAACGACGAGTTCAAGAGCGCCGATTCGCTGGTGGACGATCTGGTGGATATCGTCAGCAAGAACGGGGCGCTGCTGCTGAACATCGGGCCCAGGGCCGACGGGACGATCCCCGATGAGGCCCGCGACCGGCTGTTAGCGATCGGCAAGTGGCTCAAGGCCAACGGCGAGGCGATTTACGGTACGCGGCCGTGGCGGGTCTATGGCGAGGGGCCGACGAAATTCAAGGCGGGGCCGATGGCCGAGGGCGAGGCCAAGCCGTTTACGGCGGCGGACATCCGGTTTACGCGGAAAGGGAATCTTTTGTATGCGATTTGTCTGGATAAGCCGGCCGAGGCCGTGCGGATCGAGGCGCTGGGCAAAGCTTCGGCGGCGGGGATCGAGATCGTTGCGATCAAGCGGCTTGGGGCGGCCGAGCCATTGGTCTGGAGCTGCGATGATAACGCCTTGACGATCCGGATGCCGGCGGCGCTGGAGGGCGAGTATGCGTTCGTGTTTTCGATCGGCCTGAAGGGTTGTCTGCTGGGCAAGCCGCGGCTGTCGGTCGGCGCTGACGGCAAAACGCTGGCGGCCGAGCTGGATGTGGAGAACTTCGAGGGGCAAAATTATTCGGCGACGCTAAGCTGCTTTGTCAATGGCAAGGCGATCGCGACGCGCAAGGTGGTCGTGGCTCCGCAGGCGCGGCAGTCGTTGCAGTTTACCGGCGAGCTGCCGGCCGAGGGGCTGGTGGAGGTGGTCGTGGGGACCGACGAGGTCAAGTCGCCCGCGGCCAAGCTGGAACGAGCGGCGGCCAAGCCATGAGCTTTGTGCGGACGCGGATGGTTTTTGCCGAGGGCTGGCAGGAGCGGTTTGCGGGGTGGGGGTTGCGGCGGTTCGAGGACTTCTTCGACCACGACGAGGGCCTGCTGATCAACCGCAACACCAAGCGGAATGTCGTCGAGATGCGGCTGGGGGGCGGCGAGAATCCGGAGATTTTCTATCGGAAACTATTTTTCAGTCCGCACTGGAAGGATGTGTGGTTTACGCTGCGGAATTTCGGGGCGATCTGTTCTCAGGCGGCGTGCGAGTGGAAGAACGCGCACGCACTGTTGGACCTTGGGGTGGAGACTTACCGGCCGGTTTGTTATGGCGAAGAGACGATGTTCGGGATCGAGCGGCGGTCGTTTTTCGTAACCGCCCGGCTTGCGGGGCCTTGCCTGACCGACTGGCTGCGGGAGAACCGGCCGGACTCGAAATCGCAGAACCTGACGATGATGATCCTGGAGCTGGGACGGTTGTTTCGGCGGGTGCACGATGCGGGGATTCGATTGCCGGATTTATATGTCTGGCATGTCTTTTTGACGGGACGGCAACCATGGAGCCCGGAATCGTTTGCACTCATTGACCTGCACCGGATGATGGTCAGGCGGAAAGATCCGGCCCAGCGGGCCAGCGACCTGGGGGCGTTTTTGTATAGCATGGCCGAGCCGTTCTTCGACGAGCGGCTGCGGAAGTTGCTGGTGGATTCGTATCTCGAGAATGGACTTGACGGCAATCGCGAGAGATTTTGTGCGGCGGTCGATCGGCGGCGGCGGACGCTGGAACGACGCCGGCAGATTCCGGAGTATGCACGAACCGACGAGTCCACCAAAGCCGACGCGATTACACCGTCATGCGGCGGATGATTTCCTGGAGATCGTTGGGAACCTCGATCGGGGGATTGCTGAAGGGACCCATCTTGTCTTTGTGGTAATTAACGGTGACGGTGGGGTCCTTGAGGGCGTGGCCGGTCAGGACGCAGGCGATCCGCTCATCGGGACGGATGACGCCATCGGCGAGGAGGTGCTTGAGTCCGGCGATGGTCGCGGCGGAGGCCGGTTCGCAGCCGAGGCCGTAGAGGCCAATCTGGGCCTTGGCGTCGATGATCTTGGCATCGGTGACGGCCAGCACCACGCCGTTGCAGACATCGAGGGCCCGCAGACACTTCGTGAGATTGACCGGCCGGGAAATTTCGATCGCCGATGCGCAGGTGTGCGGTGAAAACTTTTTCGCCGTCAGTTCGGCGTAGAAATCCCCGATGGCTTTGTTGTCCACGCGGCCGGCGTTCCAACGGAGCTTTTTGTTGTTGACCAGATGCGTCAGGGTGTCGGCGCCGGAGGCGTTGATGACGGCCATTCGAGGGACGCGGTCGATGAGGCCAAGCTGCTTGAGTTCGGCGAAGGCCTTGCCGAAGGAGCTGGAGTTGCCGAGGTTGCCGCCGGGGACGACGATCCAGTCGGGCAGTTCCCAACCGAGCTGTTCGATGATGCGGTACATGATGGTCTTTTGGCCTTCGAGCCGAAAGGGATTCAGCGAGTTGACCAGATAGATGTTCAGTTCGCGGCAGACATCCTGGACCTGTTTCATGCAGTCGTCGAAATCGCCCTGGACCTGGAGGGTCTTGCCGCCGTAGTCCATGGACTGGCTGAGCTTGCCGTAGGCGATGCGGCCGGAGCCGATGAAGACGGTGCACTTGATGCCGCAACTGTGGGCGTAGAGGGCCATCGAGGCGGAGGTGTTGCCGGTCGAGGCGCAGGCGCTGGATTGGGCGCCAACGCGGCGGGCATGGCTGAAGGCGGCGGTCATGCCGTTGTCTTTGAAGGAGCCGGAGGGATTGAGGCCTTCGTACTGGAGGAAGAGCCGGCCGGGCCGGATACCAAGCTGCGCGGCGAGCTCGTCGTTGCGCTGCAGAATGGTCTGACCTTCGCCGATGGTGACCTTGTGCGGGTCGTCGCAGAAATCCAGGAGTTCGCGGAAACGCCACACGCCGGAGAAATCCAGCGGGTTGTTGCGGTCGGCCCATCGCTTGCCGAAGTCCGACAGCTTCTTTGGGACCGGGATGCGATTCCAGTCGTAGGCGATATCCAGCAGATGGCCGCAGGCGGGACACTTGACCAGCGTCTGGCTGCAATCGTACTGGACCCCGCAATCGGGGTTGATGCACTTCTGGAACGCCCTGTCCTTTTTTGGTGCCATTGCGATAACTTTCTTCCAATATCTTTACAGCCGAGCGGCCGAGCAATTCCGGCCTCTCTATACTCTTTCTTTCATCGACCCGAACGGATGCCGCGAATAGTAAAAATCAATCCGAAGTTGGGGTTATCCGTTCGAGGTTTACGACTTGGTCCCATAATCTACGCCGGAGTGCTCCTGTTATCGAGGATCGCGGGAAGTTCGGCGAGGCGGTCGATGCAGAGGACACCTTCGGGTGGGCGTTTGCCGGCGTTGGTGTGTGCCGACAACAAGACCGGGATCATCCCGGCGGCACGCGAGCCGCGGACATCGGCGCCGATACGGTCGCCGACGAAGAGGGTCTGGGCCGGGGGGACGCCGAGACGGCGGGCGGCTTCGTGGAAGAACCGAAGGTCGGGCTTGCGGAATCCGAATTCGTAGGAGAACATCCGGACCGGGAAAAAGTCCAGGAGGCCGAGCTGCCGGAGGTGTTGGTCCATCGCGGAGGCGTGGATGAACGAATTGGAGAGGATCCCGAGTTTGAGGCCGCGGTCGGCCAGTTGCTGCAGCGTCTGGGGCAGGTCCGGCTCGACTTGCACCTGCTGGGCGAGCGGCCGATACCATGCCTCCTCCAGACCCAGCCACTGCGGATCTGTGAGCCGAAACCCTTTCTTTTCACCGTGGCGCCGCAGGACGGCCAGAGAGTCAAAATCGCATTTATGAATCCACGAATGCAGGATATTCCATCGCAGGCCTATCCAGTTAACCACCCAGTACCGGGCAAACGAACCGACGGGCTGGCCGAGCCCCTTGAGATAATCGTAGGACAGCCGAGCGGCCTGATTGAACAGCGTCTGCGGGCACAGACGGCCGAAGCGGAGCAGGGTTTCGCCGAGGTCGAACAGAACCGCGCGCACCGGCGAGCCGGCCGCAAGCAGCGGTTCGGTGTCCGGTGAACGGTCCGAATCCCGCACGGGCTTACCTCAGCGGGGGAAGCGTGGCGCCGAACGCCTCGCGGATCCAGCGGTCCATCTCGTCATCGGAGATGGCCGAGGCGCGTTCGGCGGCATATTCGACATCGATCTTGTCCTTGATGTAGCCGACGCGGGGGTCGTGCTTGGGGATATCGATGACGAACTTCTGTTCGATGTAGTGCTTGATTCCGGCGGCGCCGCTCTTGTCGGTGATGGCCACACCGGCGGGGCGCTTGAGGAGTTTGAGGGTGTCGAAGCAGTTGTAGATTTCCTCGTTCTTGAGCAGGCCGTCGGCGTGGATGCCGGCGCGGGTGACATTGAAATCGCGCCCGACCAGCGGATAATTGGCCGGGATGCCGAAGCTCAATTCTTTCTGGGCATAGTTGTACAGCTCGGTGATCGCGGCGTAGTTGATCTTCGGGTTGGTGCCGCGGAGCTGGGCGTGTTCGATGACCAGGGCTTCCAGCGGCGGATTGCCCGTCCGTTCGCCCATGCCGAAGATGGCGCAGTTGGCGGCGCAGCAGCCGTAGAGCCAGGCGGCGGCGGCGTTGACTTCGACTTTGTGCAGGTCGTTGTGTCCGTGCCATTCGAGCCACTCGCCCGGCACGCCGATCTTGCGGAGGCCGTTGACCAGTTTGGGGACGCTGCGGGGCAGGGCCACGCCGGGGAAGGGCAGGCCAAAGCCGAGCGTATCGCACAGCCGCATCTTGACGGGCCGCTTGTACTGCTGCGAGAGCTTCATCAGTTCCTGAGCGAACGGCAGAATGAAGCCGGCATAGTCGGCTCGTGTGACATCTTCGAAGTGGCATCGCGGGTTGACGCCGTTATCGAGCGCGGCCTTGACGATATCCAGATAATCCTGGAGGGCCTGGGCGCGAGTGCGTTTGAGCTTGAGGAAGACATGGTAGTCGCTGGCGGAGGTCAGGATGCCGGTTTCGGCCAGGCCCAGTTCCTTGACGAAACGGAAATCGGCGGCGACGGCGCGGATCCAGCCGGTCACTTCGGGATACTTGTAGCCGCGGGCCTTGCACAGCTCGACGGCCTTCTGGTCTTTTTTCGAATACAGGAAGAACTCGCACTGGCGGATGAGGCCGGTACCGCCGTCGATCTCGTGGAGGAAGTCGTAGATCCGCAGGACCTGTTCGGGCGTATAAGGGGGGCGGGCCTGCTGGCCGTCGCGGAAGGTCGTATCCGTGATCCAGATATCCTTCGGATTCTCCATCGGCACTTCGACACCGTCGAAGATGACCTTGGGAAACTCGGTGTAGGGGAAGGTCTCCCGGTACAGATTCGGCCGCTCAATGTCCTGCAGTTTGTACTGTTCTGTCATTTCCATTCTCCTGTTTCGATCACGACACCGACGATGCGATTGTCTAATCCTCTCCAGCAGTTCTCCTGATCCATCGATCCCCGCAGGGCAGTCCCTCACCCAACCACGGTATAGCCGAGGAGGGAATCGAACCCTCACGCCCTTTCAGGCAGGGGATTTTAAGTCCCC
>PMBP01000306.1 GCA_003152975.1 Phycisphaerales bacterium
CTGGTGCTTTGAACTGATGAACCTGCAGTTGCCGTTCTTCCCGCAGTATATCGCGGCCTTCTTTCTGGGGACGGCCGCCTTTCGCCGTGGCTGGCTGCAGGGGATCGGCGATGACCTCGGCCGAATCTGGCTGCGGATAGCGATCGTGTTCATCGTCGTACTGGCGGGGATGTTTGTGGCGATTGGGGCCACACAGGCCGACGGATCCAAATTTGCCGGCGGCCTCACTTGGCAATCGGCCTTCTTCTCGACCTGGGAGCAGTTCAGCGGGGTGGCGCTGACCGTCGGCCTGCTGGTCTGGTTCTGGCGGAAGGTCAACCGTCAAAACCCGCTGGCCAAGGCCGCTTCGGACGGTTCGTATGCCGCCTATGTGATCCACGCGCCGGTGATTATCTTGGTCGCCGTCCTGTTACGAAACCTGCCGGTCTATCCGCTGCTGAAATTTGTGCTACTAATGTCGATCTGCGTCCCGCTGACCTTCGCCCTGGCCCACGGTATCCGAAAACTGCCATTGGCGAGAAACATTCTGTAGTTCCAGACCGGTCGGAAAACCGAATCGATTCCCATTGCCGCCTCCAATTCAGTCGGTATAATCCCCATTGCGTATGACAACGAAAATCAACAGGAGACTGTTATGAAATCGTTTCAATCAATACAGGAAGTGCTGGACTATGCCATCGGCCAGGAACAGCAGGCCTACGACTTTTACATGGGGCTGGCCAGGAACGCCCGCGACATCGGATTGGTTCGGGCCCTGGAGGAATTCGCCCAGGAAGAACTCGGCCACAAGGCCAGGCTGGAATCCGTCAAGAAGGGCGGGGCAACCTTGCCGTCCAGCGAGAAGATCCGGACACTGGGTCTTGCCGAGTTCGTCGCCATTATTGAGCCGTCGGCCCAGATGGAATACAAGGACATCCTCCTGTTGGCGATGCAAAAGGAAAAGTATGCCTACGCCCTCTACACGCGGCTGGGTGACAGTTGCCCCGATGCGGCGATGCGAAAGCTCTTCCACGGACTGGCTCAGGAAGAGGCCCGGCACAAGTTGCGGTTCGAATTGGAGTACGATCAGTTCGTTCTGAAAGATAATTGATCTCCCGTGTCCGCCGTTAGGAAAGAGGCAAGGATTTACTCGATCGCCGAGGTGACTACGCTGGTCAAGGTCGCCCTGGAGGAGCGTCTCCCCGGCCGCCTGACCGTCGCCGGCCAGCTCGGCGACTTCAGACAGGTTTCCAGCGGCCATTGCTACTTCACCCTCAAGGATGCCGACTCGGTCCTTCCCTGCGTGATGTGGAAGAGCGATTTTCGCGAAGTCAAGTTCCGCCCCGAGACCGGCATGGCCGTGATCGCGACCGGCCACATCGATGTCTATCTCCCCGGCGGCCGCTACCAGTTCTACACCGACCGTCTCCAGCCAGCCGGCGTCGGCTCCCTGCAACTGGCCTTCGAGCAGATGAAACAACGCCTCGCCGCCGCGGGTCTCTTCGACGATGCCCGCAAAAAGCCCCTGCCCCGCTACCCGATGCGGATCGGCATCGTCACCAGCCCCACTGGCGCCGCGATTGAGGACATTGCCGATAGTATTTATGTCCGCTGGCCCTGCGCGAAAATGTTTTTGTTTCCCGTCTCCGTGCAGGGCGATACCGCCGCAGGCGAGATCGCCGCGGCGATCCGCGAACTTAATCGCCGCAACAAGCGGCTGCGTCTGGAAGTCCTGATCGTCGGCCGCGGCGGCGGATCGCTGGAGGACCTGTGGGCGTTCAACGAGGAGGTCGTCGCACGGGCGATCGCCGCCTCGAAAATCCCCATCATCAGTGCCGTCGGCCACGAGATCGACACCACCATCGCTGATTTTGTCGCCGATGCCCGCGCCTCCACGCCAACAAAGGCCGGCATGATCGCCGTTCCGGATATTATAGATGTTATGGATGAGATTAATGGAATACATCGCCGGATCGAGCGGGACCTTAAATCCCGCCTGGAATTGTCCCGCCAGCAGGTCCGCGGTTTGGCCTCCAGCGCCGTCTTCAAAACCCCGCGGTGGCTTGCCGCCTCGGCGGCCCAACGGATCGACGAACTGACCGGCCGCGTCGGACAGGCCGTCCACGGCCGCCTTCAACGCCTTCGCGACCGTCTCCGCGGCCACCTCGACGAAATCCGCCGGATCGAGCCACACCGCCTGTTGGGCGACAAACGATTGGAGATGAACTGCCTCGAACACGCCGTGCGGACAGCCGTAACTGCAGCGGCCGGCAAAAAGAGGTTGCTTTTGACGGCCGCCGAGAATAGAGTATCGGCGCTGGATCCGCGGGCGGTGTTGCGGCGGGGGTACAGCATCACGATCGGCCGTGACAGCGGCGCAGTAATCACCTCGGCCGACCAGGTGCGGATCGGCCAGGTCCTCGTCACCGAATTGGCCGATCGGAAACGGATCGACAGCCGCGTGGAAGAAATTCAGACCGGGTCGGACGACCGGAGAGATCATGGCACAGAAGAAAGCAAAACCTGAAGATCTTGCGGCCCTGTCGTTTGAGCAGGCCATCGACGACCTCAATCGGGTCGTCGCGCAGATCGAAGACGGCCGCATCCCGCTGCAGGATTCCATCGATCAATACGAGCGGGGCATGGCCCTGATCCGCCATTGCCGCACGATCCTGCAGGCGGCCGAGAAACGCATCGAGCATATCGCCGCCGAACAAAAGCCGCAGCCCGACAAGCCACGGCCCGCCGACGATCTGAAAGGCAACGATCCATCTCCGGACAAACCGGCGGAAGAATTGTTTTAATCCCCTGCGAGCGTGGCGGAATTGGCAGACGCGCAAGGTTTAGGTCCT
>PMBP01000038.1 GCA_003152975.1 Phycisphaerales bacterium
ACGGAAACAAGTGAAAGTGATGTATGTCAAACGAGATCGAGGTGATGCTTCAAAAGCCGCCTTAACGGAATTTGCACTCGATCTATGTCGAGATTCAAAACCGAACCAGATCGTCCTGGCGTGTGTGGAGCCCAAAGAGACCCTGGCCGGGACGGTGGAATATATTGAGGCACAAATGCCTGATGAACCCGACGGGAAGGGAGATTTTGGCCCCAATGATTCAATTCTGATTCCGAACCTGTTCTGGAAAATCGAACATTCGTTTCGTGAACTGGAGGGGGATTGGATCCAGAAAGCCAAGGAAACCATCGAGTTTCGCCTGAACCGCAGGGGAGCGGAATTAAAAGCTCAATCCAAGATATCGGTTAAGGCTTCACCGCGACATTTCGTTTTTGATCGACCGTTTTTGATCTATATGAAAAAACGCGGGGCGGAGCATCCGTATATTGTCGCGTGGATTGGAAATGAGGAGTTGTTGACACCGTGGGCGGAGGCGGGGAAGTAAATCGGGGAGGCTGCCTGAATCATGGGCGGGTTTGAAACCCGCCCCTACCGGCCATGACGAGGGCATGGCTCTCCATCCACCTCGATCCGGAAAATAACGGGACTCGGCGCATAGGACGAGATTCCTCCGCTTCGGGCCTTCGGCCCTTCGGTCGGAATGACATCTTTGCGTAGCCCTCCATCCACCTCGCAATTGCTCGGTGGCTGCCACCCGGCGGACCCGACCCGCCGAAGGCGCGTAAACATCGCGGGTCCCCCTACTTACGATGAGAGTAGATCCCTCCGCTGCGCACGCCATTGGCGTGCTTCGGTCGGGATGACATCATTGCGCGGCCTTCCATCCACCTCGCTACCGCTCGGTGGCTGCCACCCGGCGAATGAGGTCTTCTTTTACTTATCGAGTTGTGAGAGGTAGTAGCGGGCCCAGGGGAGAGAGGCGTTGAGGGCCAGGGCCTGTTTGAAGTTTTCCTTTGCGTCGGCGATTTGGCCTTTGTGCATCTGTGCCAGGGCCAGGGCGTAGTGGGTGTCGGCCTTGCGTTTGGCGCGGGACTGCTGCTCGCCGAACTTGGCGAAGAAGTCGGCCTGACCTTCGCCGCTGCCAAGCCGGGGGGTTAGCTTGGCGATGAGGTCGTCAAGGATGGCGTCGGCCTTTGACGCATCGCCGAGTTGTTTCCATGCCACGGCCTGAACGATCCGCTTTTCGGCATCATCGTCGCGGAATTTCTGTTCTGACAACCGTTTGAAGATTTCCATCGCTTTGTCCTTTTGGCCAGCCGCTAAATATGCCAAAGCGGTTTCGCAGTCGATATGGGTCATGCGGTCTTCGTCGCGGGAGGATTCCTGCGAGAGGTTTTCGGGGAAAACGGCCGCGGCGGCAAAATCGGCCAGGGCCTTGTCGAAGGATTTGTCGGCCAGCAACTTTCGGCCGCGAAGTAAATGCGAGTCGATCCAGGCGTTGGAGAGTTCCCGGCCGCCGCCTTCGGCGATGAAGAACGAGTTGGCGGTCAGGAGGGCGATGGCCTTGTCGTAGTCGCCGGCGGTGACGCGGAGGGCGATCTGGCGGATGAGCATGGGCTTGTTGCTTTCGGCCAGCTTGGGATTGGTCAGGAGCATGGCCAGCCGCTTGTCGGGGGCGGCGTTGGTGCGGTCGTAGAGGTCGTCGAGTTCGATGTAGTAGCGGGGGTCGGCGTTGTTGCAGGCGACGGCCTTTTCGTAGCTGGCGATGGCGGCGGGGATGTCCTTGCCGGTGTGGAAGCAGGCCCAGCCGAGGTTGCGATGGACGAGGGCGAAGCGGTCGTCGATGGAGCGGGCCTTTTCCCAGGCCTCGACGGCCTTTTCGGGCTGGAGGTCGTAGAGCAGGTTGCCGAGATAGTACCAGGCGCGGGCGTCGGCGGGATTGGCGTCGATGGCGGCCTGCAGGACGGCGGCGGATTCACCGCGGAAGGGGAAGCAATAGTCGGGCGGCAATTCGGCGGCGTGTTTCCAGGAGACCTTGGCGCAGGAGGGGGCTTTCTTCTGCTGGCATAGAAAGCCCGTGTAGTACCAGACCATCGGGTAGGTGGAGTCGGAGATGCGGGAGAGGACCTCGCTGGCGTCGTCCCAAAGCCAGCTATCCATATAGTCGGTCGCCAATTCCAGATAGGACTGGACCTCGCCGCGCATGGCGGTGGTGATTTGCCAGAAGCTCTTGTCGGCCGCGTCGCGGCGGCTGAGGGCCGTGAGGCACACGAAGCGTTCATTCATCGCGCCGAAATCGAGAGGGTCGGCCGCGAGGACCTGCTCGGCCAGGGCGATGGCATCAACGGGGCGGTTGAGGCGGCGGAGGATCGTGGCCTTGAGGACCTGAGCGCGGGTGTTGGGGGCGTTGGTCGAAAGGCACAGGTCAATCTGTTCGAGGGCGGAGGCAAAGTCGCCTTTACGGCATGATAATATTGTCAATTGGAAGTACGCGGCGGAGTTGAAGGCGTAGTCCCATGAGGCGCGATAGAAAGCATCGGCGGCTTCGTCGAGTTTTTTCTGGGCCTTGAGGGCCATGCCGAGGTAGTAGAAGGCCTCGGTGTCGCTGGGGCGAGTGTATTCGGCCGAGAGGCGGGCGATGGCCGTACGCAGGTGCTTTTCGGCCAGATCCGGCTGCAACTTACGGAGGGCGTGGATGCCGAGGATGGTATTGGTCCGCGTGTCGCCGGGGTCGCGGGCGAGGGCCTCGTTGTAGTAGTCGAGCGGGTTGACGCCGGGATTGTTGATCTGCTCGACGCGCAGGCCGGTGAGGTAGAGTTCCTCGACGGTCTTGATGTTGGCGGGCGCGGGCGGCGGGGTGACGGCTTCGGGCATGGTAGCGGGCTGGAGGCGCACCGACGAGTAAGCGACGAGTTCTCTGCCATCCGCGGAGAGCGAAGCGCGCAGGTCGTGTTCGTCCACGCCTGCCGGGACAGCAACCGATTTCACGAACGGTTTGCCGGGGTCGATGGAGATTTTCTTCTCCAGCAGCACCTTGTCGCCGGCTTTCACCAGCGCGATCGCGCTGTCGTGCGCGGCCGTCGTGCAAAAGCCGACCCTGGCCGTGCCGTTGGTGGCGACTTCGAAATTCAC
>PMBP01000062.1 GCA_003152975.1 Phycisphaerales bacterium
ATCGAACTCTATCTTGCTCAGATCCCGGGCGTGAATCCTCATGGGACCGAGTTCCGTCTTCCCCGAGCATTCGAGGATGTTCTTGACCCGCACCTGATGTTCCTGCCCGTCCCGGAAGATCAGCGTCGCGTCCTGAAATCNNCAGCTTGTCGGTGACAGTCCCGGTGAAATTATCCTTTGGGATGGGGATTTCGGCGTCCGACTTGGGAGCGATCGCTCCCATTCCGGGCAGGAAAACCAGCATCCAGCAAAGCACCGCGAAGAGGATAGGTTTTTTCATCTCATCCTCGCCATGTCAAATCATACAAAACGTACAATTTTCGGCTGAACGCGGCAATTAGTCAAACGATTTCTGGAAACACNNGGTGGCCGGGCACGCGGGTGTTCCTTGCGCACTCCAAAAAAAACGCCCGGGCGCGAGCCCGGGCGTTCAATGTTTATAGGGCACAATGTGTTGTGCCCCTACGTAGGTCGGTTATTCTTCCTTACCGCCAAGTCCCCCTATCAAGGAGATGATGTCGATATTCGTCCACATGTTCACGCCGGTGCTCTTGTATCCGAGCAACTGGGTCGGATCGAAATTATTGATATCGACGCCGTCCGGCAGATTGATGCCCAGAACGACCACGATGTCCTCAACACTCGTCGGGGTGCCGGGATTCGGTGTGATTCCAAGCTGCGCGTAAGGCGGTGTGTAGCTGCCTTGCGAAGCCGGAACCGTGGCGAACACGATCGGGCATCCGTCGCACTTGGGCACGTAGATAACGAAGACTACGTCCGGCGCGCCCTTAGTGGTTCCCCATGAGATCACGCCGGAGTTGCTGAACGAACCGTCCAGCATCGGCGGGAAGTCGGAATCGGAGAATGCGATCCCGCTCGCGAAGTCGGATACTGAATTGAACCATTGAATGGCGAAATTCAGGTGGAAGTTGCTGAACTCGGAAGCGATCAGGTCGGTTTTGCCCATCAAAGCGATGTAGCGCGCTTCGGGGTAATCGGCATAACCCAAGGTGCCGTTGCCGCTAGCGTCGGCAAACATGATGCCTTCGGGCAGAAGGGCGCGGTTGGGCACTTCAGCGGCCATGAGGCCGAGGTAGTTGAATGAAGGATCAGGATTGGAAACGCTGACTCCGACCGATCCCTTAACCGCGGTTCCGACCGCTTCCATATCGGGCGAGCCCGTGCCGTCCCAAACCGGATTGGCGGCGACGAACGGGAAGGAGAGGCCCTTCTGGATCAGAGGGCCGATCAGGGGTTCGAGAATGGTGGCGATGTCGCAGGTATTAGGAGGCAGGCACTGGGTGATGATGTTGGTCAGTACCTGGACCGTGAGCACGTCATGCATGTAGATCTTGAGTATCAAGCCTTCGATCGGATTCGTGCCGTTCGGGGCGCCGGCCCACACGGGAACCTGATAGCTCTCGTTGCCGCCGGTGATGGTGTAGCCCAGGATGTTGTTGATGGTAAGGGTCGGAAGCATGATGTTGGACGGAAGGCTGAACGGATTCATTCCGGAGATCGTGACGTCGAACTTAGTCTGCGCCAGGAAGCCCTTCATGAAGTCCGCAGAAAGGATCGTGTTCATTGAAACGCCCGGAAGGGCCACGCCCAGGTAGAGGGGATTATTAAGCAGTTTGCCTATCTGCAGAATCCCGTCCACCGTAGGATTGGTCAGGCCCAGAGGAGCGCCGCCCGCGGTGAAATCGCCCGTGGACGAATCATCGTAGCTGCGGCCGTAAAGGGTGTAATCAGTCGGCCTGATGCGGAAGTACTGAATTGCCGCGTCGGCGTTGTAGCTGACCGCCCAGAAGCCGTCCGCATTTGCGGTGGTCGTATCGGCGCTCGTGGCCGGAATCACGACCTTGCCGTCGCCGGCCTTGGAGGTCGGATATGCGGTGCCTTTGTAAACCACGAACGCGCCTTCGACCGGCTCGCAGTTCGCATCATTGTAAACATAAGCGGTGATCTGGCCCGCATCCGCAACCGAGCCGCCGCCGATGGTCTGGCCGGCGGGCAGGCTTTCAGGATTGGGGAGCGGACAATTCAAATTAGGATACGCGGAATCGTCGTCAGAGTCGTCGTCGTCGGAATCGTCGTCCGCGGAGTCGTCGTCCGCCGTGTCGTCGTCCGATCCACCGCCACCGCCGCTGCTGCTCTTGCTGCCGCCGCATCCGGTCATGCCGAGGATGCCGATCGTGAGGCCGAGAACGGCCAACAGGATCCATAACCAGAGTAGTTTAGAACCTTTCATTTCGCTTCCCCCTGTTCCTGTGAGTGTGTTGAAAAACCTTGCCTCTACTTTGACTCGCGCCGCGGGATCGCGTTCCCGCGGCCGTGTTTCGCCCCTGTATTCATACAGAAAATAAATCCATAAGGTTCAATAGAAAAGCTCACAAAAAATGATGCTATCAACGGGACTGGTAATTGTCAATATCCCCACAAAAAAACCGCTCCCGCCCAACGGTTCCGAAAGCGCTTCCTTTTCACCATCCCCCGTAGTTCTTCAGCACGGATTTCCAATCGTACTTTATGTCGGCCATGCCCCGGTTGTTGTTGTACGACCATGAAAATTCCGACGCGATCGGCAACGATTGCCAGCGCGGATTGCTGAGATTGTCGTCGATCCAGATCGCGTCGAGGATGCCCTGGCCGTTATTCGGGAAATAGGTCAGTTGGAGCACCCAGCCGACCACGCCGAGAACCCCGTCCTCCCCCGGAGAGCCGGTGAACTGGTAGCCGTCCCCGGTGAGGGTGGTGAAAATGATGAACGCGAAAAGCCCGGTCTCGGCCGAGTCGTTCGAATAGAACCACGGGTTGATGACGATGTCCTTGTAGATCCCGCCGAGCGAGGATGCCGTTCCCATTGCGTTCTGGATCGGATTGAGCATATCCCCCCAGATCATCATGCGCGCGGACGGCTTGTCGGCGAGCAACCTGTCGTGCAGCTTGTTTACGTCCTCGGTGAAGAGTTGATCATTGGCCAGCCCCCTCGATGTGCAACGCGCGTCCGCGTTCATCTTGTCTATCTGGTCATGGCCGAAATGGACCATGTCCGGATCGAGGTATTGGATCGTATTGTCGATGGCCGGATACATGATCCTGTCGTAGACCGCGGGCTCGGACGGACAGTAGTTGTTGGAGCCGGCCTCGCTGCAATCCACGCCGAGATTCTGCAGGCAGAGCTGGATGATGTGCTGAGAATGGCCGAAACTCTCAAGCTCGGGCACGGGGTCCATGGCGTGCTGGCGCACGAAGCTGAAATACTCCTGCACCCCGGCGCGCGCGTCGTCTTCGTCCAGGTGGTAGTAGGCCGTGGTTTCGAGCACGATGGCGTTGAGTTTCAACATGGAGAAATAGCGGATGCGGCGGATGTTCTCCTCGTCGAGCGCGTTCCCGCCGAATATATGGACCGCGCGAATCGCGAGGTCGGGATAATCGATCATCGCGTAGGCAGGAACGTCGCCGTCCGGAAAAGCGCCGAGAATCTGGATCAGCGAGGTCATCCCGTAGAACGCGCCCGCCTCGTCGCTGCCGACAACCGCGATGCCGTCTGAATAGACTTCGAGCAGGTATCCCTCATGGCCTGGATTGTCGGAGGTCGCGGGGATCATACGTTCGGCATCCAGTTGCGCGAGGAATGCGTTGTCGTCCAGCGTTCCAAGCGCGATAAACCCGCCGTTGCCTTCCCTGTAATCAGCATCGCCCACGACCTGCAAATCGAGGCCCTGGAACTCCTTTATCTTTTCGAGAAGCATCTGGACGCCGTCCGGCGGATCGGCAGCCAT
>PMBP01000482.1 GCA_003152975.1 Phycisphaerales bacterium
GCTTCGGCTCGCCATATCTGCCGAAGGGCGAAAGCCAAACGCCCAGGTGCGTGTGGTATTCCCGGCACAACTCCGCCAGGGGTTTGAAGCCGTTGGGGAACCCGCTGTGGAAGTGCCAGAGCGTCTTCGGATCATCCCAGCCATCGTCGAACACCATGCCATCCATTGTCACGCCGTGCCGCCTGATCAGGCGATCCCCACAAATTCTAATAGCCTCCAGGCAGTTGGTTTCATTCAGGGCAAACGGGTTCCAGGCCGTGTCATACCAGGAATTGTAATGCAGGTACGGGCGATAGGGATGAGCCCTCTGGCGCTCGAGATAGTAAAGGAAAGCGCGGCGCATCTGGTTCTCCGGCGAGACACCCAGGACAAGACTCAGCTTAAAAACCTGGCCCCGCTGGAGAATAGAATGACGCGGGAGAAGACAGAGGACAAAATGGCCCTGATCGGCCGAGTTGACCGCCATGGGATCTTCAATCCCGAGAAAATACTGGCCCGTCACGACCGGGGAACCGTCCGTAAGCCCGGCTGTTTTCGCCCCCGGCAGAACTTGGTTGAACAAGTTGACCTCGTGAATGGACACATCCATTTCCGCGGGAGTGATTTCTACTTCCTGGCGGACATAGTTACTTCCATCGTGCATCTCGACACGGCAAGTAACCCGGAGCTTGCCATCTGCGGAATGGAGCGGTACCACAATCTGGCAACCCGGAATTCGGCCGGCTGCCCGTGAAGACTTGGCATCTACCGGGAGTCCGGAAATCACGGGTTTGTCATCGACGACCATCCCTGAAGCTGGATAACGAGTGCCATCGGCAAGAACAATCTCGAAGGCCTCCCCTGTCAGCTGCAAGGTCTGTGCCGTAAGAACGCTCCGAATATCGGCTGGCTTCAACTTCGCCTGTTTGATTCTCCAAGCAATCGACAACACACGATTTCCGATGAGCCATCGTTCGCCCTGGACTTCAGCCCTCACCTTGCCCGGATCGGGCCCTGGAAAATCGAGAGACGAATAAGGGGAATTGGTACCGGGAATGATAGCGTCCTTCTCTTGAGCTCCGACGACAACCGCGACAAGGATGCAGGCGACAATGACAGGGAATGTTGGTTTCATCTCAACTTTACTCCAATACGAAACTGGCCGGGGCAAATGATTTCAGAACCAGGCTGAAGGCGTTATCGTTTAACGATACGGATTTTCCCTTAGCACGCCCGCGTAAATCCACCGGTTGAACGGATTTGATTTTCAGGGCCTGGGGCAATGTCACTGAGCAATCGCCGCTTACACCCGACAGTTCCCATAGCCGCAACAAGATACCTTCGCCATCGGGATTCGGGCCGAAGGCGGTGATCGCAACGCCTCGTCGCGAAAGCTCGATGCCCCTGGCCGCGGGCGGGAGCCCACCGGCCTTGTAGTTGGATAGCCCCGTTTGCATCGGTGCAAGCGTTTCTTCGGATGGGGTTACGAGATCCTTTTCGACATTGTAGTTTGCGATCGGCCACAAGCGGACGCGGGCGCTGAACGGGCCGCTCCAGAAAGAACGGAAGTTGGTGTTCCATTGGTTGTTGAAAAGGTGCACAAAGACCGACGACTTCGGGTTCGGCCAAGACCCCGTAAACTTGCAGATACCCGGTTCGCCAAGGCTCACCGCCGGTGCGTCGGGCGAACAAATTCCCACACCGCGGCCCGCTGGATCACAAACGCTCACACCGCCCTGTGTCCAGAAGAAGGCGAAGTTGCCACCCTCGATCATATCCTTCGCAGGGTCCGTCACGGCACCGGGAGTACGAAGCCGAAATTGCGGATTCTGGATGGCCAACGGCAGGCAAATCCAACCCGCTTCGGGATCCTCCGTGGCCGGGTGATTGATGATGTTGACCTTCAGGTCGACGGCCGGGATGTCTTCGTAAAGCGTCACGGTCAGGCCGGCCGTGTGCGCATTTTTACAGGCAGGCATCGGCGGGACCAGGCTGGCCGTAATGCTAAAGCCGTTTTGGGTGATCTCGAGGTTCGTGTTCGCCGGCGAGAACTCCATATGCTTGGCGTTTTCAGGAACGAAGATGGTCTTGGCCGTAATCGGTCCGTGCGAACCATGGTATTGGCTGAAAAGGTAGCTGTTGATGTAGGCGTCGCACTCCTTACGATCAAACTGCTGGTAGAGGTATTGGCCAAAACCATGCGGCGAAGCCGTGTCCACCCATTCGGCTCCGCTGGCCTTTTCCTTGATGCTCGCGATGCGGCCTCGCGCGGGATCCAGCGTTACCCGAAGCCACTTGTTTTCGATGACCACCGACTGGACATCACCGGCGAGGGTTGTCTCCTTCGGCTTGGCGTCGCTGAATACATAGGTCTTGTATCCCAGCGGCGGAACCTTTCGGGCCACAAAGCGACCATTGCGATGACTGTGGGCCCCCCAGGTTTGCAGGGCCTGAACCTCCCCGCCGCCCACCGGTTCCACGGCGGTCTTTCCGGCAACGCTGCCCATAAAGGGAAATGCGAAGTCCACCACGCCGTCGCGGGGCCAGGGGAGAGGATTGAACACCACGACGCGTAGGCCAGCAACATTGACATTCTCGGCCAGGGTGTGAAGTTCGGCTTCGAGCATCGGAACCACGCTGTCTTCGAGGCGAAGGGCAAAGCTGTCATGTTCCTGCCACGATTTGATCATGTGCTCGTAATTCGGCGGCAGCCCGCCAGCATACGCTTTGTAGAATGCCTCACCGTAAAGGCCCGGAACGAAATGCTGGTTGGCCAGTCCCCAGGTGTGTTCGGTCCAGCGGAGGCTGTTATCGTAGCCGGCGGCGATAGTATCCGAGACATGCTGGAACTGGAACCCCCAGGCAATATCCAGCGTTCGCAGCGATTCGAGTGCAAAAAGTTTTGGCCGCATGTTGGCCAGCGTCTTCATCGCATTCGGGGAACTGGCCAGCCCGTGAATCCAACTGTCCGACACATTGCCGCGAATAACGGGCAGGTCGGGCTTTTCCGCCAGAAGCGAATCGGCGAAATCTTCCATACGGCCGACCGTAATTTTCGCGTTCGGGAATGACTTGCGGATCGTGACGATCCAGTCGTGAACCGAAGCGGCGGATGGCGGGCCTTCATTGTCGCCGCCCATGACCATTGCCAACCATGTTTTGTGCGGCCAATCCGCCGGAGGCAACAAGCCGCTGTCGTAGCCGGTTGAAAACATCGTCAGCACGCGCGAGCCATCCGGCCCTTCCCACCAGAAGATGCGGGGCATCTTCGCCTGGATGTTGGTCGGATTGGCCCCCAGATGGAAAAACTTCACGCCCGCATGATGCAGCAGCGTGGGGATGATCCAGTCATGGCCGGGCACATCGGTCATCTTCGCATCATTGGGAAGCGGCAGGCCATACTTGCGGGCGATCCGCGATGAGTAGATAAAGCACCGTGCCAGCGTCTCGATATCCGCCGAGGCGGTTTCGATCGTATAGGGCAGCGCGTGGATGACAAGATTGCCCCGCCGGAGCGCATCCTCGATGCGCCGTTTGCGATCGGGATTCTGGCCGTCCCATAGGATCGTCTGCATCGGCCAGCCGGGAATCGTCCAGACAAACTGTTCCCCCGGCCCGGCAACCTTGGCATTCTGCTCCATCGTTTCCAGCGCGCGATCGATCATGGTCGTCCGATACTCGTGCTCCACATCCCGTGCCAGGGCCGAGTACCCGATGTCGAAATGGCTCTTGGAGACGATGATGAAGTGCATCGGGGTATCGGCCTGCGCCGTTGGCGCCGTCTTGTCTGGGCCATAGTTGTCGGTCTGCGCAAACAGCGGGGCAGCCGATACAACCACCAGCGCCGCGATCATGGTGGGCAAGAGAGTATTGGTGATCGGTTTCATCATGGATTGGGCCTCCCGATTCTGACGCACTGTTGGCGATTCGAGGCGATCTTCATTTCACCGATTTCCCATGTGGCCTCATATACCGCATTCCTGCACGCTTAAGCATTGATCATACCACAGAATGTGCTGCGATACCAACGCTTCCTGCGATCAGAATACAGGAAGTGGATATCGGCGGGGATAAGGATGTAACGGCGGAACGGCACAACACGCGGCCTCGCCGGATTTGGCTTGATCGTGACTCGGAAAACAGGTATGAAGGAGGATGGTCTCCGGGCATATATTGAAACGGACCGTAATTTCAAAAGAAAGAACCTATTGATGACTATCAAAGTATTGGTCGGATCGGTAACCTTCTTGATGGTCATAGCCGTGCCGGCCGGAGCCCCATGGTCCATCTCTCAAAAGACCCTTCAAGAGATGATCAGCTCCAAAAACGACGGCGTTTTCGTTTCGGGCAACAGCGATCGATCCTTGCGTGCTCACTGGACATTCGATGAGACCTTCGGACCTGGCTGTGCCGATTCAAGCGGTCATGGCAGCAATGCCTCCCTGGACCATCCGGCCGCGGGTTTTGCGCGTAGCCGGGGCATTCATGGCCAGGCATTGAACCTTCGTGGCCAGTACGCTTTGCGAACCCGCCTCAATCCCCCGGACCGCGAATGGAATGCCGTCACCTTTTCAGCGTGGGTCAGGCCCAGGGATCTGTCGAGTTTCCGCGAGATTTTCCGGCAGGAATGTCCGAACCGGCTTCTCTTTTCGTTCCAGGAGAACGGCACGATCTTGTCTTTGGGTTTGAACATCGGCGGGTATGTGGAGTGCGATGCTCCGATCCAACCCGAGTCGATCCTGGCCGGGATGTGGCATCATTGTGCCGCCAGTTTTGATGGCGAATGGATGCGNNGCCGTGTCACCGGAAGTGCCGGCCTATATCGGCTCCAGCAGCGGCAGCAACGAGTTTTTCCAGGGGATGCTGGACGATTTGAGAATCTATGACTCATCGCTTCGGCCTGAAGAGATTGCTGCTCTGTACCAAAGGGGCAACGAGTCTATGCAGACTTTCGCCGTGGAGATGGAAAAGGCGGTTACCCCGATCTATCCGATCGGCAAGTCATTCGCTGAAACGCTTGCCCTGACGCGACAACGAATTGCGGAGAAGGACACGGATATTGCCAATGATCTGGCGCTTGCGGTTCAGGCCAGGATCCGGGCCAACTTTTCCACCGAGTGTACAAACTTCGCGAACTGGACCGGTATTCAGCCGATCGAATACCTGACCCATGCCGACAACGGCTTCGGTGCCCGGCTTGCCGGTCGACTGGTCGAACTAGCGCTCGAATACAAACCTTTGACCGTGCGGCAATGGAAGAACCAGCAGCCGGATACCATTCGGAAGTGGCAGGAGTTGGATCCGGTCAAGCTGCAATACGATCGCCTCGTGGCCCAAGGCGAGGCATCGCGATTCTCGCCGGAA
Organism: Phycisphaerales bacterium; assembly: GCA_003152975.1. Taxonomy (GTDB): domain Bacteria; phylum Planctomycetota; class Phycisphaerae; order Sedimentisphaerales; family Anaerohalosphaeraceae; genus FEN-1350. Next base: position 5,344 of record PMBP01000482.1, read on the forward strand.
TGGATCGAGGTGATCATGGCGGCCGGCCCGCAGGTTCAATTCCGTCCTTCGATCAACGAGGCCGTTGCCCCCCATATTACGCCTCAGACGCCTGGGACGCGCACCTTATCCGCCGCTCAAGCCCGCCAGATACTCGAGCACGACTGGCTCCATCAGGCCAGTCAGAATCCCACAGCAGAGCGCATTAAACAGGAGATTGGCTGGACACACCAACTCGTGGAGCGGATCCAAGCCAACTTCGCTGCAAGCGTGGACTTCAGCGGTGAACTGGCCGAATTAGATAAACTCGAGCAGAAATTCGCGTCGCTTGTGGCTCCCGACCCTAACCTCTATCTGAAAGTTCGCCAGGTGAAACGGGCAGTCATGTTCAAGAATCCGGTGGTGGACTTTGATCATGTACTGTTTGTCGATATGCCGTTTCCGCAAGGGTCCGAGTGGCAACACGAGACCCGACATCGCCTCGGCTACATGGCCGTGCCGGGCGCGCGATTGCTGATCCTCGATGGACTGCGGCCGGACGGCAAACTCACGCAGTTGATGCCGCAAGCCCCCTTGCACGGATCGTTCTGGAGGCCCGATCTGTCCTGGGATGCCCGGAGAGTCCTGTTCTGCTTCAAGCCCCATAACGAGAAATCATTTCACCTCTATGAAATCAATGTGGACGGAACCGGCTTGGCGCAGCTTACGGATGGGCCGTTCGACGACCTGGACCCGGTCTATCTTCCCGATGAACAACACATCGTATTCAGTACCACGCGCGGGCATACCTATGTGCGCTGTATGCCGCCGACGAATGCGTTCGTGCTGGCCCGCTGCCGGCGTGACGGCGGCGATCTGTATCTCATTTCCGCTAACAATGAGCCAGATTACCTGCCGTCGGTGATGAACGATGGGCGAGTCGTGTACACGCGCTGGGAATACACGGACAAACCTCTCTGGCGTGCGCAGAAACTATGGACGGTCAATCCCGACGGTACGCAGGTCCTCATGTATTGGGGTAATCAAAGCGTCTGGCCGGATCTGATGAAAGACGCCCGCAGCATTCCGGGCAGCCGGCGGGTGATGTTTACCGGCAGCGCCCATCACAACTGGTTCTCCGGCTC
>PMBP01000421.1 GCA_003152975.1 Phycisphaerales bacterium
GCCGTCTGGATCCAGTTGACGCCTGCTTACTTCTCAGGCCGTGGGTACGCCTCGGGCACCCGGTTCAGCAGGGGTGCGAACCTGGAGGACTTCCGGTTCATCAACTGTACCTTCGAGAACGACGGCGGGCACATCTACATCGACGGCGGCGAGCAATCCTTGACGAATTTTGCTTTTGAAAACTGTATCTTCTATGCCAAGCCGACCCGGCCCAGTATGCTCATGGGGCAAAACTTCGATCCGGTCTTGTTCAAGAATGTCAAGTTTAACGNNTTAGTGATCAAAGACCCCGAAGAATTGAAGCGGATGAATTTCGATCTTTTGGTTCCCGTCAAATGCGAGCCGTGAGACCAGATAGGTTAGGAGCAGGGTTGCAGGTGCACCCCGTGAAGAAGGCACAGACATTCGAAACGGTTGCCGTTCGCCGGAACAACGCAGATGAACGAAGAAAAGCCGAGACGAAATCGGAGGATCATTTTATGAGATCGAAACCGTCCATGACCTCGGGAGCGTGTCTTGTTCTCGGTATGGCTCTGCAGGTTTTTGCTCAGGGTCCGTATCNNGTCTCCCTGATGACGCTCGATGAAAAAATAGCGTTTCTCAGCCAGCGCCCGGGCGTGCAGCGCCTGGGGATCCTGGCGATGGGGCATGTTGAAGGCCTTCATGGTCTGGCTCAAGGACGCCCGGGCAACTGGGGCCGGAACAATCCCATTACCACGACGACCTTTCCACAGTCGATCGGCATGGGTGAGACATGGAATCCCGACATTGTGCGCCAGGCCGGCGAGATCGAAGGATATGAAGCCCGATATGTGTACCAGAGCCCCAAGTACAACAAACGCGGCGGTCTCATCATCCGGGCTCCCAACGCCGACCTAGGCCGCGATTCTCGCTGGGGCCGCACCGAAGAAAGCTTCGGCGAGGATCCGTATTTCAACGGCACCATGTCTGTGGCGATGATCAAGGGACTCCAAGGCGACGATCCCAANNCTGCTTTCGGCCTCCACCATGAAGCATTTCCTGGCCAACAGCAATGAGGATCGTCGCACCAGCACATCCTCTGATTTCGACGACCGTCTGTTCTACGAGTACTACTCGGTACCCTTCCACATGGGTTTTGTAGAGGGTGGCGCACGCTGCTACATGACGGCCTACAACAAGGTCAATGGGATTCCCTGTACCGTACATCCCGTGGTTAATGAGGTGACCATGAAGGAGTGGGGTGTGGACGGCATTATTTGCACGGACGCCGGGGGCTTCGGCAACCTGACTCGCTCGCAGCACTTTTACGAAAACACCACCCAGTCCGGGGCCGGCACGGTCAATGCGGGTATCAATCAATACCTGGACAGGAACTTCAACGGTCCGGTCAAAGCCGCGATTGAACAGGGTCTGCTGACGGAGGCGCGGCTCGACCAGGTCATCAAAGGTACGCTCCGCGTCTTTATCCGGTTGGGCCTGCTCGATCCGCCAGACAGGGTGCCCTACACCAAGATCGGATCCGAAGACACGGAGCCCTGGGCCACACAGAAGAACAAGGACTTGGTTCGGTCGGCGACCCAAGAGTCCATCGTGCTTTTGAAGAACACGACAAATCTACTGCCACTTAACAGGATAGCCGTTAAGTCGATCGCCATGATCGGCCCCTCTGCTGATGCAGTCCACTTCGATTGGTACAGCTCACAGCCCCCTTATGCGGTGACGCCTGTGGCGGGTATCAAGAGCAAGGTCGGGGAGGGTGTGAGTGTACAGTACGCGTCGGGGCAGGATGTCGAGGCGGCCGTAAATCTGGCCAAATCGTCGGACATCGCCATCGTCTGTGTGGGCAACAACCCGAACCTTAATAATGGGTGGATGAAAATATCGGATTCGAGCGAGGGGCGAGAAGCGTTGGATCGGAAAATCATCACTCTTGATGCCCAGGAAGAACTCATCAAGCAGGTATATGCGGCCAATCTCAAGACCGTTGTCGTGTTGATCTCCAGTTTTCCCTATGCGATCAACTGGACCCAGGAACATGTGCCGGCCATTTTGCACATGACCCACAACAGCCAAGAGCAGGGTAACGCTCTTGCCGATGTATTGTTCGGCGATTACAACCCGGCGGGCCGCCTCGTACAGACCTGGCCCAGGTCGCTCGACCAACTGCCACCGATGATGGATTACGACATCCGTCACGGTCGGACCTACCTATACTTCAAAGATGAGCCGCTTTACCCCTTCGGATACGGCCTGAGCTACACAACCTTCGAGTATTCGAACCTCAAGACCAGTACCCCGATCCTGGCTCGGGACGGTTCGATCACCGTGAGCGTGGACCTGGAAAACGCCGGCAAGCAGGCCGGCGACGAGGTCGTGCAGCTCTATGTCAAGCACCTCGATTCTCAGGTGAGTCGTCCCATCCAGGAACTCAAGGGCTTCAAACGCGTGCATCTGCAAGCCGGCGAGCGCAAGACCGTGGAGATCCCCTTGCCCGCCAAGCGGCTGGCCTATTGGGACATCAGCGCAAAGGTCTGGCATGTGGAGCGCGACCGTATTGAGATCCGTGTAGGTGGTTCTTCCGCAGACATCCGTCTCAAGAAGACCGTGGAGATAAAGTAAGAAACCTATGACAACGATCGAGAGAGAGTCAAATGCGGAATGCCGATTTCGTATCGGCGAAGGAAGGAGATTGATTATGAAATGGCTATCGGTACTCGCCGTTTTTTTCTGTTGTGCCCTGTCGACAAACGCGGAACTTTCCCTCAAGGAGGTCCGCACGGCCTCGAACACCGTTGTGGTGGCCTATTTCAAAAGCAACATTGTCCAGGCCGATGAAGTCAACACGGCGGATCTGTCGGCCTGGAAACTCAACGGCCAACCCGCCGCGGCCATCAGCAAGTTCGTGACCGAGGCCGATGCCTGCGATCATCACATCTATCTGCAGGTGCCCCCGCTGGTCAACGGAACCAGTTACACCCTGCAGACGCCGCATGGCGAAACTACCTTCGTATTCGACGATGCCAAGATCTTCTGCGAGTCGATCAAGACCAACCAGAATGCCTATTGCGGACTGTCGAAGGTTCGATACGCCAACTTCGCCATCTGGCTGGGCGACGGCGGCAGCAAACCCATCAGCGGAGACCTCCCCGCCTACAAGGTCTTCAAGATATTCACCGGCGAAACCGTCGCCGAGGGATCCCTTCGCGAAATCGGGCAGGATGCCTCGTCGGGCGATTTCGTGTACCGCATTGACCTGTCGGCCGTTCCCGAAGGCGGGCCCTACAAGATTGCCGTGAAAGGTTACGGCTGTTCCTATCCCTTCGGGGTCGGCGGCGATTTCTCCCGCCGCCTCGGCCATGTCTCATTCCGTTCGCTGTATCACCAGCGATGCGGCTGCCCGGTCCATGCCCCCTATGCGTGGGACATCAAGATGAAGCCGTGCCACACGACCGTTTACTGCACCAATGGCCCGATCGGAGAGGCCCGCCTGGTCGTGACCGGAAACGAGCCCACCTTCACCGCCTATGGCGGTTATCACGACGCCGGCGATGCCGACCGCCGCACCTACCACATGGATGTGACGGCGACGCTCCTGACGACTTACGAGGCGTTCCCGGCCTGTTTCACCGATGACCAGTTCAACATCCCCGACAAGTTCGATGCACAGTACAACATCCTCGGCAAGGGCAACCAGATTCCCGACATCATCGACGAGGCCGAATGGGGCGCGATGTTCTGGGAGTACATGCAGGAGCCCTCCGGCGCGATCCACTGGGGCACCGAAACCCAGCAATATTCGCCCTTCACCACCTACGACAAGGAAACCAAAAAATTCGGAACCGAGGTCCTCGATACCCGGTCGGCCGGTTTTGCCGCCGGGATGTTTATGCACCTGGCCCGGATCATCAAGCCATACAAACCGGAACGCAGCGACGATCTGGTCAAACATGCGGATATGGCAATGGCCGCCGCGGGCGACGCGGCCAAGGTACCCCATCGGCTCTACTATGCCGTGCAGAAGTATCTCCTTACCGGTGACCCCGCCGCCCACCAGATCGTCAAGGACCTGGCCAAGGATGTCGATGCGTATGTGAACACCTACAACGGCGCCCCGGAATCCTTTGCGTCAAACGGCTGGCTGGCCTCGTTCTTCTTCTCCTACATCATCGAGAAAACCCGGCCGACCGATCCGGCCGTCGTGGACCAGTTCAAAGCGGCGATCAAAACGGCAGCCGACAAAGAAATCGGATTCCTCAACGCCAACGCGTACCCGGTTGGCACGCCGCAGAATCTCCGGTGGTGGGGCAGTAATGTCGCGCAGGGCCAGTATGCCTATCCCTGCCTGTTGCAGTGGGCCTTGACCAAGGAACAGAAATACATCGACGCCGCAAGCCAGTTGATGGACTACACCCAGGGCCTCAACCCCATCGGCAAATGCTATGTCAGCGGCATCGGCTTCAACCGAGTCCACAATCCGCACGATCGGGAATCCGCCTATACCAAAGAAAAGGGCTGGGGGCCCCGGCCGGGGATTCTCGTCTTCGGACCCGGCGGCTCCGGCAGAGGCACCTCCGTTCCTGCGGTGTCCACCCTGCCGCGAGAACGCCGCTACATCGACAATTTGGGCTCCATTCAATGGAGCGAGTTTACCGTCTATCAAAGTCTGTGTTTTCCTGCTGCGGTGTATCCGGTGCTATCGCAGGGCGGCAAATGGGACGATACCAAAGACCCATTCGCAGCACAACAGAAATAGATCCTTATTGGCACTCGCTTTTACGCCTCACTATAAGCCGGCCACAAGGAATTGGCTCAACATTGAAGGTGGTTACTCACTTCGCGGGCGCGAAGATCGTCATGGTTCTGCCCGAGAGAACCAACTTCAGTTGCAGCGTGTTGGAAGGGCGCACGGTTTTTTGTTTCTCGACCAGGTTCTCGGCGGCTTGGTCGCTCTCGGGCGTATCTTCCCATAGGTTGACTTTCCGATTACCCGTGCCCAGGATCTTCAGCGGCACCGGCAGTTCATCGTGTGATCAGCATCGTATGCAATACGGCCGGCACGGCACCGAAACGCGGCCCCCCCCAATCCGTTTCGTCACCATTGCGAATTCGTAAGAGCTTGAAGGTTTCATTCTCATACTGTCCTTCTTCGACCTTCAAATATTGCCAGGCCTTGCCCGCGTTAGCACCTACAGGCCGGAAGGTAAAGTGGCATAGCGTCCCCATCAGGACAAACTCGCTTTCGCCCAGTTGCACCACCATTGCTTTGCCAATCGGCTTGGCATTGGCCTGCGTTGTGCGCCCACTTGGGGCGCCGAATGCCACGATGGCCTGCCACGCGCCAAGGTTGATCGTCTGCTCGGCGTGGTCCTCACGCTCCACAGCGGCCTGGATCTTTCCTTCAAAACCCCATTTCGCCAGTTCCCTCATCATGGGACCGACCATGGCGTATTCCTGTCCAACCGGCGCCAAGCGCGCCGCGATCTCCGCCTCTCCGCCGCCTCGGCCGTTGTCGTCTATGCCAAACGGTGAAAAACCAATACCCCCCTGCGCGAGCACCGCGTACAGGTATCGCGTGTATTCCGCATTGGAACCGGTCTCCGGCACGAACAACGCGTTGTCAGGGCGGTCGTACAACTCAATCACCTTCAGCGCCCGTGGACTGTCCGATAGATAGATGTCGGGGGCCACCAAGTCGATGGCTGGCGCGGCCGCCTTCCAGATCGGGATCACATTGTCGGTGGGTCCGCCGCTCTCATAGGATGACGCTTTTGGCTGACTGAGCGGATCGCGCAGCGCCGCGTTGACATACAACGGTAACGGATAGACCGCCTTGCCTGCCGCCGCAATATGCCCAATGTACCGGGCGACCGACCAGGCGTGGAAATATTCGTCGGCGTCGTTTCCGAATACCTCCTGCCAGGTTCCCTTGGCATCGACGGGCCTGTTGAGCGCCTTGAGCACTTCGGGTTTGAGCAGTTCTGCCGGAACGGGGCCTTCGAATAGCTTCTGGGCAACTGGGGAGTAATCCCGCACGCTGCCCCAGGATCCGGGTTCGTTCTGTACCTGGACCATTAGCACCGTGTGCTGTGGGTCAGCCTCCTTCAGATGCCCCATCACCGCCGCGAATGCCTTCGCGTCGGCTTCTATCGCGGCCTGCGAGTGCGGCGAAGGTGAATCGACCGCCCGTCCGTTGCGGCCGGTGATATTGGGATACTTCTCGGCATCACGCTTCATCCATTCGGGCATGTAGTGGTTGCTGCCGTTCTTCCATGTGGCAAACCACAGGAGCACCAGATGCACCTTGTGTTCCCGCCCTTCCTTGAGCAGCGTGTCCACTAATGAAAAATCGAACTTACCCAGTTGCGCCTCGATCTGCTCCCAGTAAATCGGCACCTCAAGGGTGTTGGCGCGCATCGCCTCGACCGCCGACCACACCTGCGGCAACATGCCCGGCCAGGCACTGGAGTTGTGTGCCTGACCTCCCAGCATGAAGAACGGTTGCCCGTCCACCAAGAGGGCATGACGGCCATCCTTCTCGACAATCCGCGGCATCGTGCCCTCGCCGGCCTGACCCCAGGCCGCTCCCACTGTCAACAAAGCCACCAGACACCCCATAACCGCCATTCGTATCATCTTAATCACAGTATTGCTCCTCATAATTTAAGTTACAGGGGTTCTTACCCTTGTCACGCTTTCCAGAACCGCTTCCTGGCTAGCCGAAAACCACAATTTTGATCGGCGAAATTGTGTTTGTCAAACACCCCTCGAGAATTTCCCAAAGTCGTCTACGGGGGACATCTTGCCTGTATTCACTTTGTCGGTACAGAGGAAGGTTGACAGACCGGGTGCCGTGGCAGTAAGGCGGATCTCCTTTCGCATTTACAGTTAGTATTCCCAACCGAATTACAAACCAAAAAGATGCCTGGCTCTTCATATGTTCATTGAAGACTTTAACCGCTCAAAATATTTTTGCAGTAGTCTCTTTTTTTTGCATAGGAGGCCACATTTTTTCGGACTCGATTTGGTAAACTTAGCTTCTGTGGTGACATTTTGGAGTCAAGGATTCGAGCAGAAAAGGTCTAGGATCGTTTCATCATCATGGGTGGGNNGCTCAAGTAGGATTTGGCTGAAAGATTGATAACCTGTCCGGCAAAGGGTATATTGACTGTATGGCGGGTGGAATTCTGGGATTGCTCTTTGATCGTAATACACAAAAGAGGGGAACCGTCCGGGTAACCCGTGTTCAAACCATTTCGGTATGACGGTGCCCCTGAATCTGATTGTACCCCTCATATCGAAGTTATTTTTGGAGGTCTATCGATGGAGTTAACAGTACGTTTCACGGTCAATGGAAAAGAGACGGAGGTCACGACCGATGCGGATCGAACGCTTCTGGATG
>PMBP01000130.1 GCA_003152975.1 Phycisphaerales bacterium
CGGGGCTTTTGCGGAAACAGGAGCGTGCAATGTTGGAAATGGTGTTTCGAGGGGGGTATCGGCCGACCCACATTGCCAGGGCGATGGGGTTGCACCCGTCGAATGTATCGCGACGGATTACAAAAATTGTACGGCGTCTGGCCGGGGGGGAGTACCTATCGTGCCTTCGGCAGCGGGAGCGTTTCAGCGAGCCCGAGTTGGCGATGGCCCGGGAGTATTACCTGCGGGGGCGATCACTGAACGCTATTGCGGCCAAGCTGGGTCTGAGCCGGTACGGTGTTCGCCAGCTGCTGGCCAGTCTGGAGGCCAAACGCAAGCAGATCGCGGCCGAGGGTGAAAAATCCGACAGGAGGCCGAGGTGGGGGAGTTGGTCGAGGACGCATTAGAATAGACAATGGAGAGGAAGGAGGGAGAGCATGGAAACGATTTTCACGATTCAGCCGGTATCCATGGCGCTGCCGCCGATCACGCCGCGGATGGCGGAGGTGATGCGGATGTACGGGGTGACGGCGGACCGTCTGCGGGGCAGGCCGAGGGTGGGCGGCTGCGAAGTGTCGTTGCGGCCCGGGCAGATCGCTCTGATCACGGGATTTTCCGGCGCCGGCAAGACGACCGCCCTGACGCAGATGTCGCAGCAGGTGCCGGAGAGCCAGCGCCTGTGGCTGGGGCGGGATCTGGGCGGGGCCGAGCCGAAGGCCGACAGCGTCATCGACGCGATGGGTGGTGAAACCCGCGAGGCGCTTGCGTGGCTGGCTAAGGCGGGGCTGTCGGACGCGCGGGTGGCGCTGCAGCGGCCGACGCAGCTCAGCGGCGGGCAGTTCTGGCGGTTTCAGTTGGCGCAGGCGCTGGCCTCGACGGCGCGGGTGGTATTCATCGACGAGTTCGCCGCGACGCTGGATGCGATCAATGCCGCGACGGTCTCGCACCGGTTGCGGCGGATTGCCGACGGCGGGGAGAAGATGTTCGTCGTCGCGTCCGGGCGATACGACTTTGCGTGCGACCTGTCGCCCGATGTGACCATCGAGATGCGGCACGGCGGGCAGGCGATCGTTACGCCGCGAACAAACACGCCGATTTCAATGGCGAAGCGGAGGGCGTGGGTGGAAGAAACCTGGCCGAGGTTCTACGGTTTGCAGAATGCCCAATGAAATAAAGTATCCACGGATTTCACGGATAAATAGGTATATAGTAGAAATAATACAGGGGGAAATTATGGAAACGAATTTGGTTTCTTCGGGGTGTTCGCTGGTGGAGGAATTGATCGTCGAGCCCGGGACGCGGGCCGAGTATGAGTCGCTGGCGCATTACCATTACCGCGACGCGGCGCTGGGGCCGGTAGCGGCGATTTTCACGATCCGCCATTGCGGCGTGGCGGCGGCGATGTACGGTCGCGACCCGCTGGGCGTGCTGGTGGCGACGATGCCGGCGGCGAATCTGGCTCTGCGGACGATCGCCACGGGCGGGCGGCTGCGGAGGGCGGACCGCCGCGAGGAACTGCGGGCGGTCAACGCCTCCGTGCGGTGCATCGCGCGGGTGATCGTCGAGCCGGCCTATCGCGGCGTGGGCATCGGGACGCGGTTGGTCCCCGAGGCGATTGCGCGGTTGCCGGTACCCTTCGTCGAGGCGCTAGCGGTGATGGGGCTCGTGCATCCGATCTTCGAGCGGGCGGGCATGGCCGCCTTTCACGGCCCAACACCCCCGCGCTGCGTGCGATTGACGGGGGCGCTGGAGGCGCTGGGGATCGACGAGCGGATGCGCCTGGACCCGGACACCGCGCACGAACGCATTGAGACACTCAATACTCACGACCGCGGGCGCATCGACGCGGAGTTTCATCGCTTCCTGGGGCCGTACGGCAAGCGCCGCCGCATGGCCGACGGCCGAGAGCGCACGCGATTTGTCCTCTCGCATCTGACCGAGCGCCCGGTCTATTACCTCCACGAGAAAACGGGGGAAAATTTTCAGCGGGCGCGGACGGTGGGCAGGTCTTTCCAATCGGTGGTGTAGCGGGGCAAGCGGCGGGCGGATCGGAGGCCCCATTCCGTCTGCGTCCCTTGTGCGGCCCAGAAGATCGGCGGGCCGCTGCGGAGGTTGATGCGATCGACGACCTCCATCAGGCGGCGGGACTGCGTGCGGTCGAGGCGGTCGAACAGGCCCAGTTGGATGTGGTCGCGGTCCACCAGGTCCTGCAGGATCACGCCGGATTTGTGGAAGCGCAGGCCCGGGCGGAACAAATTTTTCACGCAGGCCAGGGCCGTGGCGATCAGCTCGCGGCTGTCGCTGGCGGGCCGTGCGAAGGTCACCGTCTGGGCGTTGAAGTACGGGCGCTGCTGCTCGAAGCGGCTGGTCATCACATAGACCGACATCACGCCGGCGGCGCGGTTTTCCTGACGGAGTTTTTCACCGGCGCGGGCGGCCCAGGTCGCCGTCGCCTCTTGGAGGGCCTGGAGCGTCTCGATTTTTTTGCCGAAGGAACGCGAAACGATAATACTCTTTTTGGCCGGCGGGTTTTCCTCCAGGCCAAAGCAGCGGGTCCCCTGCAGTTCGTACAGCGTCCGCAGGCCATTGACGCCGAGCAGCCGGCGCACGCGTTCACCGTCGGCTTGGCGCAGGGCCAGCGCGTCGGCGATCCCGATGCCTTGCAGCTTCTTGCCCCCGCGCGGGCCGATCCCCCAGACATCGGCAACCTCGATTTTTCGCAGGGCTTCGATTTGCGAGGCCGGGTCCGTCAGGTCCAGTATGCCCATTGCCGTCGGCGTGCGCTTGGCGAGGCGATTGGCCGCCTTGGCCAGCGTCTTGGTTGGGCCGATACCGATCGAAACCGGGATGCCGGTCCATTGGCGGACGGTGTCGCGGATCATTCGGCAATACGCGGTCGCGTCCTGCGGGATGCCCGCCAAATCCAGGAAGGCCTCGTCGATCGAATAGACCTCCATCCGCGGCGCAAACTGCGCGACTGTCTCCATCACGCGGACGGACATGTCGGCATAGAGCGCATAGTTGGACGAGAAGACCTCCACGCCGAGCCGCCGGAAATCCTCCTCCAGCTTGAAGGCCGGACGGCCCATCGGGATCTCCAGGGCCTTGGCCTCATTCGAGCGGGCGACGATGCAGCCGTCGTTGTTGCTGAGCACGACGATCGGCCGACCCTTCAGCCGCGGGTCAAACACCCGCTCGCAGGAGGCGTAAAAATTGTTGCAATCGACGAGTGCGAATATCGGGTTCATAGCGAATGGATCACATGCGTGACCACGCCCCAAACCTCGAAGGGGCGGTCGCCGCTGATTTCCTGCGCGGGGTAGTCGCGGTTTTCGGGCTCCAGCGACAGCTTACCGCGGCGGATGCGGATCCGCTTGACGGTCAACTCGCCGTCGAGGTCGGCGATGACCACATTCTTGTCGTGCGCCTGCAGGGAGCGGTCCACCACCAGCAGATCGCCGTGGTGGATGCCCGCCCCAATCATCGAATCGCCCGTGACCCGCACAAAGAAGGTCGCCGCGGGGTTGTGGATCAGATGGCGGTTGAGGTCGAGCTTGTCCTCCTCGTAGTCGGCCGCCGGCGACGGATACCCCGCCGAGACCCGCGCGTTGACCAAGGGTATCGGGCATGGACCCGACACCCGTGGCGTATAGACCACTTCGACTTTCGTTTTCATCGCTGGTTCCCCCGCCGGCATCGCCCGTCGCCGGACAACCCCACGATACCATCCCGCCGGCCGCTGTCAAGGCCAAAGGCCAATCCCGAAGAAAACCCGACGGCCGTCTATTTTAGATTTTTTATCTGTGTTTTTACTATTTTATGTTTGATCGTTTATTTTTTGTTTCGCAGCGCCAAAAATACCGCCGACGCCACAATACAGCACGCCCCCCCCACCGCCACCGTCCCCGGCGCCCCCAGCTGCGTCTGGGCCGCCGCCCCCGCCAGCAGACTCCCCAGCGGCATGATCCCCTGGAACGCCATGCTGAATAGCGCCATCACCCGCCCGCGGTTGGCATCCTCGGCCTGGGTTTGCAGCAGCGTATTGCCCGCCGCCACCACGCTGACCGCCGCAAATCCGATCACCGGCAAAACCGCCAGCGTCATCCACAATTCCCGCGCCATCGACAGCCCCACCAGCCCCACGCCCAGGGCCCCCGCCGCCGCCCCGACCCCCCGATGCAGCGTCGCCGTCGATCGCCGCGCCGCCAGCACCAGCCCCCCGGCCAGCGCCCCGACGCCCGTGGCCGTCGTCAAAAATCCCAGCGTCCGCGGCCCGCCGTGCAAAATATCCCGCGCAAAAACCGGCATCAGCACCCCGTACGGGATTCCGACCAGACTCACCACAGCAATCATCCCCAGGATCGTCCGGATCTGCCGCCGCTGCCACACGAACCGCAACCCCTCGGCCAGTTCATGCAAAATCCGCCCATGCTCCCCCCGCCGCGCGGTCGGCGGCACCCGCATCATCCACAGCGCCGCGATCACCGCCGCGAAGCTCACCGCGTTCAGCGCAAAACAGATCCCCTCGCCCACCGTCGCCACCAGCACCCCCGCCACGGCAGGCCCCACCAGCCGCGACGCGTTAAACAGCGACGAGTTCAGCGCGATCGCGTTGGGCAGATCCTCCCGCCGTTCGACCATCTGCACCACGAACGCGTGCCGCGCCGGCATGTCGAACGCGTTGACCACCCCCAGCGCCGCCGCCAGCGCGATCACCTGCCAGACCTCCACCACGCCGGAGATCACCACCGCCGCCAGCGCCGCCGCCTGCAATGCCGCCAACCCCTGCGTGAGGATCAGCGTCCGCCGCAGGTCCCACCGATCGACCATCACCCCGGCCACCGGCCCCAGAAAAAACGCCGGGATCTGCCCGGCGAACGCCACCGTCCCCAGCAGCAGCTTCGAGCCCGTCAGCCGATACACCAGCCACCCCATCGCGACATGCGCCATCCACAACCCAACCAGCGACACAAACTGCCCGCCGAACCACAGCCGGTAGTTGGGCGACCCCAGCGCACGCCACATCCCCGATACGGGAACCGACTCCGCTGCTTCTAATTCACTGTTTTCATTCATCGTATCAACAAAAGAGCTTGGCCCTTTTCCTGCATCCTATTTGAATTCGGGGTAGGAATGATCCAGCCCGAACTTGGTTTTTTCAGATCCATAAGTCCTTGTAGTTATTGAAGATAGCGTCAATCCATGAAAAGTCGAAGCCCGACTTCGATTTTTCAAAGCGTTCATCCTACCGTCAGTTCCCCCAACCGCAACAACGATCCCGCGAATTTGCCATACCATAGGGCCCGACGATTGTCCGGCCATTTTTTGCGTCGATCGGGAATTCGGGGAATTCAAAAGGCGAAGGTTGGGGACAGATCGAATGCACGGGGCGGTTTCATGGACCGGCATCCACGGTATGGGTCCGCTCCCGGGGGGCTACAACAAAAACAGGTGTTTCAGACTCATGACATCCCGGTAGGTGACCACGCCCAGCATTTTCCCCTGGGGGTCGGTCAGGGGCAAGGCGCGGAAACTGTATCGGGAGAACAGCACAGCGGCATCCTTCAGGGTGCTTTCGAGATTCAAACAGACCGCCTTGGTGGTCATGATATTCTTCAGCGGCATTTCCTCGTCGGCCATCAACAACTCCTTGAGGTCGATAACCCCCAGGAGCAGCCCCTGATCGTCCAGGACATACAGATACATGATCGCCTCTTTTCCCTTGGCGGCCCGCTGGAAGGCCCGCCGGGTCTGCTGGACCGTTTTGTCGGGCGGGAATTTCAGGAAGTTGGACGCGGCAAAATCGACGATCTTGACATCGTGTTTTTCGAGAATGGCCTGGACCTTGACGGCGTTTTCCTCGTGCAGCAGTTTGAGGATTTCCTGGACTTCCCACCACGGCAGCACGGAAAGCAGGTCGGCGGCCTGGCCGGGGGTCATCTCGTTGATCAGGATGGCCGCCTTGTCTTTGGTCAGGGACGCGATGAGGTCTCGTTGGACCTTGGGGTCCAGTTCCTCCAGCGTATCCGACGCCCGGTCGGTATCCAACTGGTGAAACAGGGCCATACGGTGTTCATGCCCTAACTCCTCCAGAATATCGGCGATATCGACCGGGGCCATGTCCGCCAGTTGTTCTTTGAGGACCTTGAGCTTGATATCGCCCTTGAAGCTGTCGAGGTGACCAGGAAGGGGTTCGACATACTGCCAGGCGACCATCTGATTGCGAATTTTGACGGCCAGGGTCGAGATGAAGTCGGCCAGCCAGCGCAGTCCGATTCTGCGCAACAGCCCGGTTTTGCTCAGATCGACTTCCGTGACATACAGCCGGCCCTTCTTGAGAACCAGTTTAACGTCATAGACGACCTCGATCTCGCGGCCCTCCCCATCCAGCACGCGCTTGTCGAGGATATAATCCCTCAACAGGACCGCGCCTTCGGGAGGAGAGACCGCATAAGGCCCGACCTGGTCCACATCCAGAACCACCCGCCAGGGTTCCGCCAGGTGAAGTTTCTCCCACGGTATGATCAGGTCGGGATCTCCCAGAGGCCGGCCCACGACCACATGGGTCACTTCGGCATACTTGTCCTTGTCGAGGATGATCAGATCGGACAACTTGCCGATCTTTCGGTCCGACCAATACACCGGCGTCTTGACGATCTCGCTGAGGAAAATCGCGTGATCCGGCGTCGTATGGTTTGTGCCCGTTGGCGCGTTCATGTCCGGCTCCGATCAGGATTTCAGCGACATGAAAAACTTAACAAACAACAGCCCGACCAGCACGATCAGATAGAGGCGGAGGATCAGCAGGGAGATCCGTACTCCCTTTCCGGTCTTGAGGGCCGGGTGGGCATACTCCTGGTTGATCTGGCGAACGGTCGAAACCAAATCGGTAAACATGTCTCGGATTTTCATGCGGGTTCTCCCGGCGGGGGCGAAGAGTTATCCAAACAGGTTCGGAAACATGGCGCTGATTCCATAGATGGTGGACAGGATGATGATCCCGGCGACAATGGATATGTTGGCGATATTCTGAAACAGGGTATTGGTATATTTTCCCATGGTTTCTTTGCTGTTGAGCAACAGGATCAGGAACACCAAAGCCGCCGGCAGAAGCGTGACGGCGATGACCTGGACGAACAGGGTGATCAGCACCAGGGGAGCGCCCGGGATCAGCACCACAATGCCCGCGGTAATCAGGGCGAAGAAATAGAAGCCGTAAAACCACGGGGCTTCCCGGACCCGCGCGTTGAGGGAATGAGCCCAGCCGAAGACCTCGCCGAAGGCCCACGAACTGGCCAGGGAGATGCAGATGGCGCCGAGAAGTCCGGCGTCGAACAGGCCGATGGCCAGGAAGGTTCCCAGGTACTTGTTGACATCCATCAGCTTGATCGCGGCCTGGGCGGCGCTTTCGATGTTGGACCCGAACAGGACGGTACCCGTGACGATAATCACAAACCCCGCCACCATCACCGTGAAAAAGGAACCCAGCGCCGTATCCAGTCGGCCCCAGGCCATATCTTTTTCCTTCATGTTTTTGTCCACGACGGCGCTTTGCTGGAAAAAAATCATCCAGGGGGCGATCGTAGTCCCGATGTTGGCCATGAGCAGGAAGAACAGTTCATTGTTGAATCCCCCGGGCGGGAGATGGGGTATAAAGCTGTGGTGCAGGATGTCGGAAATGGAGGGTTGGACGATGAACGCGGCCGGAATGTAAATCAGGTTGATCGCGCAGAAACCCATGGCGATTTTTTCCCAGGTCCAGTACCGTCCCTGCAGGATCATCAAGGCCATAATCAGGCACACAAGGAAGACCGTCAGAATCGGGGGAATGTGGAAGATGCTCAGGGCGGCCGTCATGCCGATGAATTCGGTGACCAGCGTCAGCCAGTCGGTCAGGATCAGATCGAGCAGCGAAAACCAGCCCCAGAAAGAACCGAAGGCGTGGAAGATGGCCTCGGCATGTCCCCGTTTGGTGACGGCGCCGAGCCGGACGGTCATTTCCTGGACAAAATAGGC
>PMBP01000356.1 GCA_003152975.1 Phycisphaerales bacterium
GGGGGTTCAACATGGGCGTGGGCTTCGTCCTGGTCGTCGCGCCCGATTTCGCCGACGCGATCGAAGACAAACTCACCCGCTACGGCGAGACCGTCTATCGTCTCGGCAAAATCACCCCCGGCGCCGGCAAGGTCGTCCTCAAGGATTGACCGTTGCTCATGTATATATGTAGGGGCGGATGGCATCCGCCCTCGGAGGGCTCCGCTCTGTCGGGGCCGAAATGTCATTCCCCCGAAAGGCCTGCCCTCGACATGATCGGGGGCGGGAATCAAGAATCTACGATTACGGGTCGAGTTTATTCCATGAAAGCGGCGAAAAAAGGGTAGGATGAGTTCGGATTCTTTTCCGAACCCATGCGGAAATGGTTCTTTTTCATCAGCCCTACTGCATCGAGTTCCGATGATCATTCAATCGTTCTGGAGTATGTGCCTTTCCACGATCTGACAATCACTTGCCGCTCCGGTTCGCTCGAACTGGTTTGTTAGGCGTGGCGGTATTCATCTCTCCACTCGTTTCTCAAAGCAGATGCTCACGGGATTGTCAACATACTTCCCAAACGGCGGTATTCGGTGAAAGCCATATCTCTCGTAAAGCGCAATGGCTTCCGGCTGCCGATGGCCCGTCTCCAGACGCATGACACGATAGCCAAAGTCATCCGCCAGTCGCTCCAACTCAACCAGAATCCTTCGACCGATACCAAGCCGACGGGCATTCGCTGCGACGAACATTCGCTTGACCTCTGCCGACTCGAAATCCATCGGGCGCAGCGCTCCACAGCCGACCGGTTGGCCGTCCAGGCACGCGACGATGAAAGTGCTTCGTGGCACGAGTGCGTCGTTGAGACTAAACGAACCCGAGCCGTCATCGCCCATATCGAAGTAACGCCCGGCAATCTCAGCGGAGAGCTTACGCAGAAGCAGTGTAGCCGCCTTGCCAAGCGGGTCTTCCTGTTTGACTGAAATACGACGGGTCATACGCGTTGGCCATGCCACCTTATAACGCATGTCAGGATCGCCGTGATTCGTGACATATCCTGATTGTGTTAGAGTTATTCTTTCGATATAAAATCCGTGTCATCCGTGAAATCCGTGGTTGATATTGCCGTTTTTCCCTTTCAGGGCTCAATTCGTCTTCCGCACCTCCACCGGCAATCCCGCCGCGATCGTCCGCACATGGACATCCTGCTGCGGGAACGGGATCTCGATGCCCGCCTCGCGGAACGACCGGTCGATGCCTAAGTTGATCTCGTGCCGGACCTTCATCAAAACATCAATCATCGGGATCGACACCCGCAGGTCGAAGTCCAGCGAGCTGGCCCCGAAATTCATAAAGGTCACCGTCGGTGCCGGGTCCTTAAGCACATCCGGATGGTGCTTGGCCACCTGGTACAGCGTCCGCTCCACCTTGGCCGTGTCCGACCCATAGGCCACCCCGATCGGGAACGAAATCCGCAACTCCGGATCCGTCAGCGTCCAGTTCATCAGCCGTCCCGTGACGAATTCCTTGTTGGGCACCACCAGTTCCTTGTTGTCCCAGGTCTGGATCGTCGTGGCCCGGATCTGGATCCGCTCGACCTTGCCCGTGATATCGGCGGAGGTAACCACATCCCCCACCCGCATCGGCCGCTCGAAAAGGATGATCAGGCCCGATACGAAGTTGGCGAAGATCTCCTGCAGGCCGAAGCCCAGCCCCACCGTCATCGCCGCCACCAGCCATTGTACCTTCGACCAGTTGATTCCGATCTGACCGAATGCGATGACCAGTCCCACCACTACGATAATGTATCGGCTCAGCGTCGTGATGGCGAATTGGATTCCCCGGTCCATCCCCACGCGCTGCAGCACAGCGATTTGCAGCAGGCCAGGCGCATTGCGGGCTGTGACGACCATCATCATCAGCGCCACCACGGCCGCCACCGCGTTGGACAGCGTGATCGATTCGGTTCGGTTCTGCTGGATGACCTTTCCGGCCGCGTCCGTCATTTCGCCGGCCTTGACCGTCGTCTCCCACAGAACCACCTGATCCATCACGCCCAGCGCAGGTAAGACATCCTTCCAGATCGCCCACAAGCCCATGATGATTCCCAACAGCAAAAACGCCTGCAGAATCCGTTTCGATTGCTGGCTGACCCGATAGATCGTCTCGAACGGTACCGCGGCGCTCAACAGATTGGAGTCCGGCCCGGTGTGGTGTTCGGCGTTGGCCTGCTCCTGTTGCTGTTGCCGCAGTTCCTGGTCCGCCAGAGTCTTCCGCGCCGCCGCCAGCCAGACGGACAAAATCTGGCCCGCTTCCGCCGTGCCGACGCACAGCAGGATCGTCCCAATCACCCGCCAGTACAGTTGCTCGGCCGTGTAGGAATATCCCAGCCCTGCGATTACGGCAAGACTGCCCGGCAACAGAATCGCGACCGAATACCACAAGTACCGAAGCCGTCCCAGCCAACTCTTCATTCCCAGCCCCAGGTAGGGACGGATGATGACCCCCCGGGGAGACAGCACGATCGCGAAAAAGATGGCCATGGTCACAGTCCGGACCATAAACGCGATCCGCCCCAGCGAATCCTTCCAGAGATCGTTATTCTGCGCGTCGATGGTCGTCTGTAGAAAATGGGTAATCAGGATCACGAAAGTCAGCCATCGCAGGTTCCGCCGCACGAACAACCGGGCCTCGCTCGACCAGCCCAGATTCCCCATCTCCAGCGAACCCGGCAACAGCAAACCCCGGATGAACTCCAACAGGAAGTAGGCCTGCGCCGCCCGCAGCAAACCCGCGGCAATGGAATCCGCAAAGAGGTTGTTGACGGGCGAATCCGCCAGGATCCGATAGAGCATCCACAGCAGGTACGGCCGCGAAACCGCCATCAATCCCACCTGCCACAGAGACCGCAGGGTTTGGACGATGATCGACCTGCCGGTTGCCTGGCCCGCCTCCTCCTGGATTTGCCGCCGGATTTTCTTGCGATACCAGATCAGCAGTACCCATACGACCGCCATCATCCCCGTCGTGATCGGCTGGTGGAGAATCCCGGCCGCCAGCGATTGACCGGTCGCTTTCCAGTTGACCGGATTGGTAAACCCCCGCACCGCCTCGGTCAATCGCCCAAACGCCGCCGGATTCAGAACCGGTGCGCTCTTGACCCACAGGATTCGTTCGTTGATGTACTGGCTGAATTGCTCGGTGGTATCCATCAGTTGTCGTTCTGTCTGATCCAGGCCGCTGAGGTTGGCCAAATAACCTTCATATTCCCGGAGCAGGGCATCCAGGTATCCTACCTGGCTTCGCAGGAGAGTACGGACCTCGTTTTCAATTTGTCGCTGTTGCTCGCTGCTGATCTCCTTGTCGATTTCGGCCATGATCGCCTTTAGGGACTGTTCCGGATCGGCCAGCTTGGACCGCTGATCCTGCTTCTCGATCCACTGAAAATGGATGTCCGCAATCTCGCTTTGCCTGGAGTCGATGCTCTTCTTCAGCGGCCCTAGGTTGGGCAGAAGCGATCGCTTGTTCAGTAGGATCATGCCGGCCGTGGTCTGTTCCCCAGCGCTGGCGGCCCGGTCCCGGACCCGCGCGAAATCCCCCTTGATCAGGTCGAGCTGGGCCGTCACGGCCTTCAGTTGGGCCGCCGTGGCTTCCGTCTTTCGCATCAAACCGTTCGGCCCTGTCCGCATCTCGGCCAGCGTCTTGTTTTCGTCGGCGATTGCCTTGATAGCCGGGTTCGATTTTGCTGCCTCCTGGGCCGCCTTCTGGGCCTTCTGAGCGGCCAGTTCCGCCTCCTGCTGTCGACGGTTGGTCACCGCATCCTGCCAGAGTTTTACCGTTGCTTGCGTCTGACCCAGTTGCCGAGCCGCCTGGTCCCGCTGAACGGTCAGCAGGTCCGTCAGCAGGTCGTATCCCGCCAGTTCCTCCTGCGCCGCCTGCAGTTGCTTGCCCAGCAGCGTTCTCCGTGCCGTCGTCACCATTCGTTTGCCCCGGGCCACCTCCGCATGCTCGTCGGCGGCCGGTTCCGGTTCGGCGGCCAGTTTCTCCAGATCGGCGGTGGCCTGGGTGGCCGATTTGTCGACCCTCGCTCGGCGGTCGGCCCGGTCTTTCAGACGCGTCTCAAAGTCCTCGGCCGTCTTGCGATACTCCGCAAACTGGCTTAATGCCTTGGCCAGGCCCTGATCGAATTCCGAAACCGGTGCATCCTTCGTGATCGTCAGCGTTGGCTCGACCACCGGTGCCGCCAGTTGTTCCTGAATGGTTGACAGAAGCTTGGGCGCCTCTTCCCGCTGTTGGATCAGCCGCTGGATTCGCGTGTCCTGCTGGAGGGAAAGGTTGGTCGTCGCCAGGGCTTCCTTCCATAGCTCGATGGCCTTCTTCTGGACCTCCGGATCCAGGGACTTGTCCTGCTCCAGTTGCGTGATCTTGATCTGCATCTGCTCCGGCGTCATCCGCGTTTCCTGCGGCTTGGTCGCGGTTGCCGGCGGGGTTGTCGTCGCTTCCGGGGGTTGCCCGTACCCGATTCCTGCCGGCCCCCCGGCCAACAAAATCACCCCCAGTACCACCATCATGCTGATTCTACGCCGTCTATCTCTTGCGTATGTCATATCCCTNNAACCCCGTACTATAGCACATCTTCCGATGGCCGTAAAGCCGCCCTCCGGCAATCTCGTTCCACGGACAGGGCGGGGTAAACCCGATGAATTTTTTTTGAAATAATCGATTCGCCTCTTCGTCTGTATTGTCAAAGAGGCCGCCGGTTGATCCGTTTCGTACGGAAATGGGTTGGATGGATAGGGTCATCGGCGGTAGAATATCCTGAAAATGGTTATCAGAGAAAGGAATGTCACGATGAAAGCGATTCTGTGGATGGTGCTTCTGTTGATAGTCTCCATCGCGGCCGGTGGTTGTGTGATCATCGGTTGAACCGCCGTTCCGGATGATAGAAGGTCTTGTTCATGCATAAGTAGGTCTTCGATTCCATAATGAAATGGAAACAGGAGAGTCTCCGATGAAAACCTGGTTTGGATTGTTGAGTTTGACGGGTTTGGCCCTTGTCATTTCTGGTTGTATCGTTGCCATCGGTGACGATTCATGTAAACCCAAGCCCCCTTGTTCCCATTGTTCGCAGCCGGCCGTCGAACGAGAGCCCCTCATGGCCGAGATCGACGCGGCCTGCTCCCTGATCGCCGAGAGCGACAAATTCCAGCTCTTAACGGCCTTCGCCTCCCGGCCCCACCTATCCGATGGCGCCCAGATCTATCTGATTCGCATGACCTCCAAGTGCTTCATCGGCGAGTCCAACAAGCTCGACACACTCCTGACCCTCACGAACAATCCCGCTTTCAGCCCCGCCGGAAAAAAGGAAATCCTGGCCAACCTCAATATGTTCATGTCGGAATCGGCCAAGCGGACCATCCTCGACGAATTCAATCGGCTGGCCGTCAAAGACGCCCAAACCCCGCCGCCAGTGGTGGAGCATACTCCAGTTCACGNNATAGTGACCCGATTCACCTTAAAATGGGTGTTGCGTAAAATCGAGATGCCTGTAAGTCATTTGTTGAAAATAGATTAGATACTCTACCGATTCCCCGGACATCGATTCATTAAGCCCCTCGGCCGTTTTGCCGAAGTATCTTTCAGGGTACTTATGCGAATTCGTGTCGAAGACAAGCAGATTGTTATCTATGTTGCCATGCTCGGGGCCCTTCTCGGGGCCGGTGGTTGTGTCCTGACACTTCTGAATCTCGCCAAAAGGTCCCATAACCAGCTTGCCGAAGTCCGCCAGCAGATGCAAGTCTGTGCTTCGGTTCTCATCCTGGAAAACCTCGGCGGTTCCGAACCCGATCCGGCCTCAAAAGCGATTCTCGACGACCAAAAACGGCAAATGGAACTCCACAGAGTAGTTCTCCTCGACTTGGAAAGCCAGTATTGGAACCGGATTCCGGAGTGGGGGCTCATGGCCCTATGTATCGGCGGGGGGCTGGCCGGCTTGCTCTCCGGCTTTGCGGTGTTTTGGCTGATTGGCCTGTGCGGCTCCGGAATTCTCTATTCCTTCATTCGCTTCCTCTACCGCCTCATGCGATGGGTCGCCCCGCGGGCCTGTGATCGGCCCGAGGTCATCGCCGCTCTTCGAGAAGGCCAGCAGGTCTCGCTGCGGGATGAATCGCGGGTTTTGCCGGCAGCCATCAAAATCTCCCTGCTGTTCCTGATCGCCTCGGTCATCCTCGGACTGGCCATGACCCTGGACTTCTGGCCCGCCCTCCGCTGACCTTGAACCTCTGCCTCTTGCGCAACAAGCCCTCCTGCCTCCTGCCTGTATTTAACCCATCTGTTCGACTAAGTAATTCTGGATCCCCATTTGTGCGATCTGGTCCAACTGTGCCTCGATCCAGTCGATGTGGTTCTCTTCGTCCTTGAGGATCGACTCCATCAGCTCGCGGCTCCCATTGTCGCCGATCTCCATGGCCAGCCGGATCCCGTCGTTGTAGGACTTGACGGCGCCGTCCTCGGCCATCCAGTCGTTTTTGTGCTGTCCCTGGACCTCGCCGCCGATGTGGATCCCCTTGAGGGTACTCACGACGGGCTTGCCCTCCAGGAACAAAATCCGCCCAATCAGCCGCTCGGCATGTTTCATCTCATCGACCGCCCGCTTCTCCATCGCCTTGTGCAACTTCTCGTATCCCCAGTTATCGCACATTTCCGAATGCACCATGTACTGGTTGATGGCCGTCAGCTCGTCCGACAGCAGGTCGTTGAGCTTCCCAATGATCTTGTCGTTGCCTTTCATGGTCTTCTCCTGTTCCAGTTCGTGATCGTTTTTTCCTTGCCGATACGGCCATCAGTGTAGCCGTTCGCCTGTCCCCACGCAACAGGATATCTTGCGTCTGTCTTGATCCATCCAAGCCGGTAGCACGGGGTTTTCCGGCTTGTGTTAATGCCCGCTAACCATTATGATTATACTCTCGGCGGAATAAAAAATCCGAATCGGAGGCAAAAATGGCCAGATCGATGTTGTTCCTGTTGGGGGTAGCCGTCATGGTATCCCTGTCAGTCCCTGTCTGGGCCGGCTCAGCCCTTGTGGCCGACGGCTTCTTCCCGGTCCGCAGCTACGGCGCAACTGGCGACGGCAAGACCATCGACACCGCCGCTATCAACACCGCCGTTAAGGCCTGCTCCGAATCTGGCGGCGGACAGGTCCGTTTTGCCCCCGGCCGCTATCTCTCCGGCACCGTCCACCTCCGCGACAATGTCACGCTCTACTTCGACGCCGGCGCAACGCTGGTCGGCACGGCCGACCTGAACGACTACCAGACCTTCACCCCGCCGGCCGAAGCCCCCGAGGCCAAATTTGGCCCCAAATGGCACACCGCCCTGCTGCTCGGCGTCGGGGTCACGAATGTGACCCTCGCCGGCCCCGGCACCATCGACGGCAACAAGGTCTTCAATCCCAACGGCGAAGAAAAAATGCGCGGCCCCCACACCATCATCCTTGGGAACTGTAGCGACATTACTATCCGCGATGTCTCCATCAAGGACTCGGCCAACTACGCCATCATGATCGAATTCTCCGAGCGAATCGATGTCCGCAATGTCACCATCACCGGCGGCTGGGACGGCGTCCACTTCCGCGGCTGGAAAGACAAACCCTGCAAAGACGTCACCATCACCGACTGCCAGTTCTACACCGGCGACGACTGCATCGCCGGCTGGTTCTGGGAAAACACGCTCATCTCCAACTGCATCATCAACTCCTCCTGCAACGGCATCCG
>PMBP01000221.1 GCA_003152975.1 Phycisphaerales bacterium
AGATCTGAACACCGGCCGGGATCGAATACCGAGAAACAAAAGCTGTTGGATTTTTCACCACCAACAGGAATTGGTGTGCCGGCAGGGCGGTTCCATCGGGAAAGGCGAACAGAACACCGTTGGTCAATTGTACGCCGGTCAGCGACAACGGTTGATCGCCAATATTGGCCAGCTCGATGTACTCAAACGCTTCGGCATCGAAGGGCGAGCCGGCGGACGGAGCCTGCGGGTGATACATCAGTTCGGAGATCCGCAGATACCGCTGGGCGTCACTCGGATTGCCGGCATAGGTTTTCGAGGTGGCCAAGACCCGCTGGGCGTTGTAGAGTTCGATTGTGCCGCCCCAGCTCGACAGGTGGCCGGTGTAATTACCCTGAACGAATCGCTGCTCGCCGCCCTTGGGACTTGTCGCACGGGCGCGGAACGCCAGGGCGTTGGGCGTGATGTACAGGGCTCCGCCGGCGGGGATCACCGTTCCGGCGGGGAAGGTATGGGTGACGGCGTTGGTGATCTTCCAGGCGGAGATATCGACGGCGATTGACTGCGGATTGATCAATTGGATGTATTCCTCATCCTGATTTCCGGAGGCAGGATTGGATTCGAAGGCCCCGATCGTCAGGGTTATCGAGGCCGGCTGAGAATCCGGAATGCCGGCGTTGTCCCGATAGGAAGGATTGTTGATGCTGTGGTCTTCGAAGAAATGCCGACGGCGAACAGGCAGGTATTGGGTTTTGATATTGCTCACATCCGTCTGCGCGGAATATCCCGGCTCCGAGGACAACAAGGCCAGCCATTCGTCGATCCGTTTTTCGTAGTAGCGATTGGCCAGCGGTGTACTGGAGGGCTGGAGGAATTGATCCATCAGGGTCCGCAGGCGGCGGAGGTACATCTGCCGGGTCATTGGATTGTTCATCACGGCGTCCGTCAGTTTGTTCCATTGGTAATCGACTTTCTGGTGCATGCCGTCACCGAAGAACGGATGGCTGGGGGAACGGACATCATCTGTGCCGGAAATATAATCCATATCGGCGACGATACCGCCGAGTCCGGAGTTGAGGCCGAAGGTCAGGTCCTTATCCCATGGAATAAAAAACCATTCGCCGGTGTGTTCGGTGTCACGATAGAGGAAGTAGTTCTTGTGCGTGTGGTCGTTTTCGTGGACGATGACGGAGACGGCCTGGAAATTGATCATGCCCGGGATGTTGATGTTGTCGAACAGATAGACGGCCCGATCGGGATTGTCCGGGGCGATACCGGCGGCCAGTGCCTGCAAGTCGCTGTGGTCTTCATTGAGCCGTGTGATCTTGCGTTCGACCTGCTCGCCCGAGAGGTCGCGACGGAGATCGCAGTACATCTTGTAGAAGGAGCCGTGATCGTCGAGTCCAACCCGGCGGAGGAAATGACGGTCGGGCTGTTCAATGAAGTTTCGAATTGCGAAAAAGGTGCCGTTGCGCATGACATGCAGCGGGAATGCAATACTGCCCGGGTGGCCGGACTTGATATAGGTTTCCCAGGAGAGCAACGGACGGATGTAGGTCGGATCGGCGCCCTGTTCGTTGAGATTGATTTCATCGACACGATCCTGTGTGGGATCGAATGTGAAAAAATGGCCGTCATTGAAGGCGATCTTTCGTCCGTGGGTTGTGAAGCCCCCGCGGAGCCGGATGAGGACATTGTCGTAGAATTCGTTGAGGTAAAAGACCGAAGCGCGAGTCCCGGTGTCGGTCCCTTCGGCTGAGGTGTTCTGGACAAAATACCAAAACACGCCGATCTTGCTGCTGACCGAAGGATCGACCACAACGGTGCCGAAGTATTCGGGGGAATTGGTCGGGTCCAGGAACATCGGTTCGCGTGTCTGGACGGCGCTGGTATCGGTAGCGGAAACATACCAGCGGACCATCTGCCCTGCAGCCGCACCCGGAATCATTGCGGTGTAGATTCCATCGCCGGCCGTGGCGTCTCCGCCGGCGCCGTCATCCCGCATTGCGATTTGTGATTCGGTTCCGAAGTTGACGCGATAATGAAGCTGGACCGAATCGATGGGGCCCATAGTCGGGCTCACCTGGGCGGTGATCGGCAGAGTTGTGCCTGCCGCGGGCGGGGTCGGATTTTCGGTGACGCCGCGAATCGTCGGGCCGAGGTTGGCCAGGCCGGAAGTATTATTTTTGTTCGGGGTCGGCTTGGGCATGAATCCGGTTACGGCTGACAAGGTCGAACTGGCTGCGGTCTGTTGGACGGTCAGCCGCGGCGAGATCACCAGATCGGAGTTGGATCTTGCGGTGTTCAGGCCATGAATGGCCAGGACATTCTTACCGACCCTCAAATTGGCCAGGGTATCCTCGGCAAGCGGAAAATCGACGAAATTCACAGCCAGACTGTCGTCGTGGGAGGTCGTGGCCCTTGAATTCCAGGTCGAGCTGGAGGGGGCGTTGGCGCTTTGGATGGGAGTCGTTGAATTCAGATAGGCGATGAAACCATCATCATATTTCATCTGCAATGTCAGGTTTTTAAAGCCGGTCAGATCACTGATTTCAAACGGAATTCGGATATAGACCGAAGCACTGACCCCGTTCATTTCGGAAACATTCAGTCCGATCAGAGGAATGTAGGTACTCTCAGTGTCATACCCGACGCCGGTGGTGCCGGTTTTCCATCCGGTCGGTACGAAATCCGGGCTGATCCAGGTCAGGCCCAAAGTACTGTCGGATGCGGTCGGAACCTTTGCATAGGCCGGGGCCCCTTCGCCGACCAGTTCCAGCGTCTTACTGACCGCCAGCGGGGTCATCAGGCCGTAGGAAATCCCCGCGAATTGCGGCGGATACCTGAACGAATGGGCCACTGTTTTGCCGTCCGGCTTGACCAGGGCCAGAAATCCCCCTTGACCGTCGAGTTGAAAGTTGGTGTGCAGTTGTGCATCGGGATCGTTCCGATTTTTTCCCGAAGCGGCGATCAGGAGGAACGCGCCGGGATCCAGCGAAATGTCCGGCAATTCCCAGCCCTTGAGATGGTCGGGGTCGATGGACAGATACCAGCCGTTGAGTGAAACGACATGATCAGAGATATTCAGCAATTCGATCCAATCAGAGGAGTCGCCGTCCTCGTCCACCCATTCGCCCTCGGAGAGTGTCTGGAAGTCATCGTACTTGCTGTTATTGATGGCCATGAACTCGTTGATAATCACCGGCGGACTTTCAATCAGCCAGTTCTCGGCCATCAGGGAAAAGTCCGACAGGTTGACCCCGTCCTGCCCGTTGATGTCGGCCGGATTTGATCCAACGCCGCCGGAATTGCTGGTCCAGACGGAGGCCACCAAAAGCAGATCCGCAAGATTTACGATGCAGTCATGGTTCAGATCCCCCGTGGGATACACCGATTCCGCCAGGGCGATCTGAACGGTATCTTCGGCTTGCGTCGTGCCGTCGGTGGCGGACAAACGAAGGGAGTAAACCCCCGGAACCTGCGGCAAGATCACCTTCGGGTCTTCGGAAGTCGCGTCGGGTTCGAATTGGATACTGTCCAACGAGACTCCGGAGGGAGCGCTTGTAACGGACCATTGGATGGTAAGCAATTCGGGATGGCTTCCGTAATAGGTAACAGTCCCGTCCAATTGCAAGGTCGAATTGGGAAGGATCATCACCTGATCGGTTCCGGCGTTGACCTCCGGTGGCCAGCCGCCTTCCGGACCACCGAGCAGTTCCACTTCCGCGATTTGCATACTGTTGGCACCGGAATTCCGGACCGCGGGAAACATCACCTGATAATGCAAATACGATGTCGAATTGGAGAACCGGATCGGCGTGGAATTCATGGTGAACCGCGGCCAGGCCGCCGCCTGTTTGAAGTCGGTAATTTCCCCGCTGGCGATCAGAGTCCATGGGCCGGAAATAGAAGTATTGGAACCGGACAATTCATACGAGATCGGATCCCGTTCCGCTGCATCGTTTGCGGTGGTGAAGGTCAGGCCGACGACGACCGACTTTCCAGCCGAGGGTGTGACCTGAAAACCGGTGGGGTACGATTGACCCCCGAAATGTAGATATTTCGTTCCGGTACTGTTATCAATGGCCAGCGGCGGGGCTTCAACGCCGGGCCAGTCGTTGTCGTTGGGTACGCCGTAAACGAGATCGCCGGGCTTGGTGATATCGGTCAGTTGCGTTGGGATGACGCCGGCCAGATCGGAACAGATACCGGATAGGACAAAAACAGGGACGGGACTTGCGACACTGACCGAGATCCCAAGGAACAGTACTGTGGTGAGAAATCCGTTGATCTTGATATTCATCCGTTAATCCTTTGGAATCGGGTTTTGGGAATGGATCGGGTTGTGGCGGCAGGCCCATTGCGGACAAAAACAGAGAAGCTTGTCTTCGCTATTCGGCGAAGGTAGAAGCTCATCTGCCCGACCTGCGGCAATGAGGCATATCAATTCAAGAGCCATGAACACATCACNNACCCGATCATTTCAGGCCAATAGACCCTACCTCACTGCCTCCAGAGAAAACAACCGTATTATACCGGATTTCGGAGCGGGGAACAAGCGAATTTCGGCCAAAACGCCCTCAGGTCCGAAAAAAACCGGTTTTTGAGCCGATTTGGGCACCGAAGGATCCCCGTTGGGGGTTCATTTGTCCCTGCGGCGTTTGGAAATTTGGCGGAATTCCAAGATCCAGCTGAAAGGCCATCCCATCGAATTTTACGGCTTGTTGGGTTCGGAAACGGCGGCGCCTTTGAGCATATCTTTCACGGCCGAAAGGATCGGGGATTCTTTCGCCGTCGGCCCCGCTGCCGAGCCGTCGAGCTTGATCCGGACAACGCGGCCCTTGGTCATTCGCTTGACGGCAAACCGCAGTTCCTGCCCTCCGGCGATGAGCCGCTCGAAGTCCTTGACCGTCGCAACCGGCTGATCGTTNNTCTCAAAGGGCTTGATTCCGCCGACGGAGGCCTTGCTGCCCGGCTCGATCTTGGAAACGATCACGCCGGGTTCTTCGGGTTGTTTCTGGAAGAATCGCCGGACCTCATAGGTCAGGTCCCTCACTGTCAGACCCAGCAGCTCAGACTTGTACCGCGCCGCCGAATCGTAATGGGCCGGACTTTCCTCGACGGTGAATTCCTTTTCCGCCTGCTTGCTATCCTGTACATAAACGACGGTGTAGGTTTTGCCGAAGCCGATATCGCTGATCGTTCGGGCGAAGGGGTTTTCCGCATTGGGCCACGGATAGGGGATCTCGTCAAAATACTGTTCGGGGATCTCGTTCAACTGATCCCACGGAAACTCCTCGAACGAGCCGTTTTCTTCGGTCTTGATATCCACCGGTTTGGACCGGCCAGGGATCTTGAGGCGAAGCAGGATCGCTCCGGCCTGGATTCCGGCCTTGGCGGCCGGCGAATCCGGATACACATAGGAAACCATCGTACCGGTCCGTCCATCCTGCGTCAGGTCCGAGACTTTGTGCAGACGCGCCAGCTCGCGGTCGAGCCTCTGCATCTCCACCCCTATCCAGGCGATGCGGTTTTCCTTCGCCTCGTCGAGGGGGACATTGCTGGCGTCGCAGAATTTCACCGGCTCGGCGACGAGATCCTTCAGGTAGCCGGCGGCGGTGGAGGAGGGTTGATCGGACGAATATACATCCTGATCTTCCCGGACCTTTTTTCTTCGTTGAATCGGCAGGGTCACCAGCCGTCCCTGTTCATCGAACAGGAACACACCCCCGGTGCCGGTTTCCTCCGAATTGCGAGTGACTTGTTCGGCCGGGTACAGTTGTTTTCGCCAGCCGACATCGACTTTGGCGATGCGGCGGTGGCCGACATACTGGATCCGCTGATTGCCCTGCACGCGGACATCCACGGCCGTCAGGAGCTGTTCGAGTAACCCGGTTATCGGTTCGCCGGCCAGAACGACCGGTTCGCCGACCGGCTCGGCCGTTTCGACGATCAGGGCTCCGTAATCGCTCAGCGTTCCGGCGAATTTGGCCTGAACGGATTTTCCATTCCGGTCAAACACAGTGATCCGCTCCAGGCGGGCGGTGTTCTTGGGTCGCAGGTTGGACAGGATCATCACCCGCTGCGGGGCGATTGCCACGCCGACGGTGTCGATCTCCGTCGCCTCGGCGCCCTCTTCATCCTCCGACATGTATCGGGAATAGGACGACATCCGGGACCGGGACTTGGGGCTGCGGAAATTCAGCTTGACCCGTAGCAGTTGTCCTTCGGCGGCCTGGCCGATCTTTTCGGTAAGGCCGCGGTACTCCATCGCCGAAAGCCCGGCCCAATTCAGCGGCGATCCCTGCCATGAATCGTCCGCCGGCCAGGCCGAATTGGTGCACATCCCCGCGGCCGCCAAATCCTGGGTCATAACCACGCCGAAGGTTCCCGGGGCGCGTTCGGCTTTGCCGTCGGAATATAGGGATACTGCTGCGGTGGACAACGGTTTGACGGTCGTATTCCATCGGCCGTTTTCCTCGTCGTACATCACCAGCACAAACGGCTCCTTGAGCCCGGGCTTGAAATCGAAGACCTTCGTTCCCTCCAACGGGGCGGCCAGTTCCAGAACGGCCACCGACTTCCGGCGAAAGAGGGTCTTGATAGTCGCAGCGGTCTTCGTGTCGCCGAAGGCCACCTCGATCTTCTCGACGAACCGCGGATGGATCATCATATCCGGCGCGATCACTTCCCGCGGACCGATGACATACCCTGGGATTTCGAGCGGCCGTTCCTGCTCGACAAATTCGGATCCGTCACCGACGGAATGAATTTCGCCGCAATAGGGACATCGCTTACCCCATCCGGCCACGACCGGCGATTCGCCTTTGTCGAATCGCAGCGTGTACTCAACACGAACCAGACCGGCCGCGGCGGACTTGGCAATCTTCGCCGTATCGACCGCCGTCAGATCGGGTTCCTCGGCTGCGCCAATTGTCCCCATCAACAAAGCCACTACAACCAGAATCCATACGCTCCGTCCCACAGCCCCGTTTGAAATCATACTCTTCTCCATGAATTGAAAATGGTTACTCCTGCTCGTAGTTCCTGGAAATATCGAGCACAACCTGCCGCAGCAACCCGTTGCGGAGGACCGAGAAGACCCATCTCGGTTTTTCGTGGATCTGATTGAGGGAGTTCTTGTGAATCGTTTCAATATCAGCCAGGGTCTTGACCTCCTGGTCTTCGATCTTGACGAGGATGTCGAATTTTCGGAGCCCGCTATCGGAGGCGTTACCGGGCGACTTGACGCCGAAGACAAACACACCTTCCTTGCGATGGAAGTACAGGTCGGGATTGTCGAAGCGATTGATGGTCTTGACGGTCAGATCCCATCGGGGGCAATCCAGCTCCTTGCCTTCGACATGACCTTTTTCCGTCGGGGTCAGTTCCAGTTCGAGGGGCTTACCGTCCCGGAGGAGCCGAATCTTGACGGGCGCGAACTTCGACAGCAATCCCAGTTGGCGGCGCAGGGCCGGCAGATCCTCGGTTGTCACCGCGGAGACGGGTTTGTCGCCGATTTGCAGGAGTCGGTCACGGGCGAGGATCCCGGCCGTGCGGGCCGGGCTGTCGGGGTCGGTCTCGGAGACGATCACGCCCTCGTTGCCTTCGAAGTAGATGTTCCGCTCAAAATCCCGCAACGCCTGCAG
Organism: Phycisphaerales bacterium; assembly: GCA_003152975.1. Taxonomy (GTDB): domain Bacteria; phylum Planctomycetota; class Phycisphaerae; order Sedimentisphaerales; family Anaerohalosphaeraceae; genus FEN-1350. Next base: position 7,629 of record PMBP01000221.1, read on the forward strand.
TTGCAGGCCCAGCCAGCTCCAGTTGACCTTGGCGAACTGGCGAAGCTGCGGGAGGATGACCGCGATGGTTTCCGACGGAACGGCAAAGCCCACATCCCCGCCGTACATAATGCCGCGCGAATTGACGCCGATGATTTGCCCCGCGGTGTTGACCAGTGGTCCCCCGGAGTTACCCGGACTGATGGCCGCGTCCGATTGAAGCCACAGACTGTATTCGCTGTTTTCCGGCAGGAAGCGACGCGTACAGGAAATGATCCCGATCGAGACCGACCGGCTCAACCCCCACGGCGCGCCCATCGCCATGACGAAGTCGCCTTCCTTGAG
>PMBP01000247.1 GCA_003152975.1 Phycisphaerales bacterium
TGCGCTATCACTATCTTGCTATTTTTCGGGGGTCTGAAAAATCGTAAGTCTTGCCGGGACAAGGGTTTGTCGATTTTGGGGTTCAGGATTTTCGGTCCATTTGCGCGCGTTTTTGGGAAGGGTGGAAGGACCAAATGGGAATTTTCAACTGTCGATTTTCAATTTGAACGGAGCGGGCACCTATCAACAAAAGCGAAAGGAGAAGGACAATGGAGGCACAGTGGCAGGCGAGGATGGAACGGTTGGAGGCCAATTACTGGCGGTTGCAGGACGAGTACACGCGGGTCCTGGAGGCGATCGAGGAGGCCCAACTGCGAACGCTCAAGCGGCTGGAGCATGAGCAGATGCTGCGGGACAAGGCCGCCCTGATTCGAATGGAGCTGCAGTTGTGGTGGATGGGAGGCGATGGCCATGAACTCGACTGATCCGAGGACGAGGCGGAGCTTTGCCGAGCTGGCCGGGCAGTACCAGGCGGCGGCCGGCGGCAAGCTGGAAGCGCACGCCAGGCGGCTGGGCGTGACGGTTGACGCGCTGCGGGACCTGGGCTGCGGGATCGACATCCAGGACGAGTTGGTGTTTCCGATGAAGGACGCCGAGGGGCGCGTCGTTGGGCTGCGAGTGCGGATCGCCAGCCCCAAGGCGATCATCGACGGCAAACCCCTGCGGTACCGAACGGCGGAGGGCGGGCACAACGGCCTCTTTATTCCGGATAATCCGGATAATGCGGGCACAGGAATGCTGTTTATCTGCGAGGGCTGCACCGACACTGCGGCGATGTTGTCGCTGGGCCTTGCGGCGATCGGTCGTCCGTCGGCCGGCGACGGGGACCGGTTCGTGGCGGATTACTGTCGGCGCAATGGAATCGCCGAGGCGGTGATAGTCGGCGACAATGACGAGCCGGGGCGGATCGGGGCCGAGCGGCTGGCCGAAACGCTGGCCAAGGCGGTGCCCGCCGTCCGCGTGATCTACCCGGCCAAAAGTCACAAGGACATCCGCGAGGAACTGGTCAGCGGCAAACTGACGCAAAAGAAGCTGCTGGAGCGAGTGGCGGGGGAAAAGGCACTGGATTCCGGCCTGCGCCGGAATGACAACGAAAGCCCCTTAGCCGAGAACAACCCCGTTGCTGACTTGTCCCGTTGTCATGCCGGGCTTGACCCGGCATCCAGAACCTTTGACCGCGAAACTTCCCCCCAATATCCCCAANNGACCTGATCCGCCTGGATGAGCCCGATCTGCCGTTCTTTCCGGTCGATGGGCTGCCCGAGCCGCTGGCGGAGATGGCGATGGCGGTGGCGCGATCGCTGGAGATTCCGGTGGATATGCCCGCGATGATCGGGCTGGCAATCGGGGGTCTGTGTCTGTCTGGGCGGGCGGTGGTGCGGCCGTTGCCGGACTGGACGGAATCGCCCAATCTGTACGCGATGATCGTTCTGGACCCGGGCGAGCGGAAATCGCAGACGGTCCGCCGGATGATCGAACCGCTGGAACGATTCGAGACCGAGGAAAACGATCGCCGTGCGGCAGGGATTCGGGAATCGCAGCAACGACGGACGCTGCTGGAAAAGCGAATCGAAAAGCTCACGGCCCGCGCGGCGGCCGAAGACCAGCTCGCGGAACGCCAAAAACTCGAAGAGATAATTCATCAATCGAACCGTGAGCTGGCCGAGTTGGATATGATTCATTCCATCCGATTGTTGACCAACGATGTCACGCCGGAGCGGCTGGCGGTGCTGCTGGCCCAGAACGAAGGACGCATCGGGATCATCGGGGCCGAAGGCGATGTGCTGGATATCGTCGGCGGACGCTATTCATCTGACGGGCGCAGCAATCTGGGGACGGTGCTGGCCGGATACAGCGGCGACACCATCCGTGTGGATCGTCAGAACCGCGAGCCGGTCCTGGTCCGCGACCCGGCGATCACGATCTGCCTGGCGATCCAATATGATGTGCTTAAATCACTCAAGAGAGATAAATCATTTCGTGGCAGGGGGCTGCTGGCCAGATTCTGCTACTGTCAGCCAAAGTCCATGATTGGCGAGCGATCCATTCACGCCGAGCCGATCCCCGAATCCGTTTCGTCGCGGTACAGCGAAGTGGTGACACGGCTGCTGCAACACCAGACGGTTTCGTCGGGACAACGCATCCTCGAATTGTCGCCCGATGCCTTGGTGCTGCTCAACGGTTTTCGGGCGGATGTCGAGTACCGTCTGCGNNCCTTCGAATTGCCCGACGATCCCTTCGGCCAGCCGATCGGGCCCGATGCGATGGAAGCCGCTGTGCGGATCGGGGAATACCTCATCGACCATGCCAAGGCCGCCTTTCAGTGCATGGGTGGCGATCCGGAAATGGAGCAGGCGCAGAAGATCGTGCGTTTACTTTCGGAGTATGTCGCGGCCGGTTCGGTATCCAAACGGGAACTGTTCCAGCGATTCAAACATTCGTCGTGTTGTCGAACGGCTGAGGATATGAACCGCCCATTGGAAATCCTGGTCCAGCTTGGCTACCTCAAACCCGAATCGAAAGATCCGGGCAAGGTGGGTCGCCCGACCGGGCGGTTTCTGGTGCGGCCAGACCTGTGAAAGCTCCCCCCAATATCCCCAAAATTCTGTCAACTTTTTGAGCCAAGAACCCTGAAAGCTCCCCCCAATATCCCCAAAATTCAGACGACCGGGTTTTGAGGATTTTGGGGGGAGATCCG
>PMBP01000070.1 GCA_003152975.1 Phycisphaerales bacterium
TCGGGCAGTGACCGGGCCGCGGAGCGCTGGCGGGAAGCCTATCGGCTGCCGGGCACGGAGACTCTGGCTTTGCACCATTTGTATCGCGCCATGGCTTTTCTGGGCGAACCGCGGAAAGACCAGCCCGGCCTTCAGGTCCTGAACACGCCCCGCTGCACCAAAGACTGGATCGAAGAGCAACTGTTCGAACCGCGGCGGGACCTGTTCAGTGCGATTGACTTGGTCTTCTTCGATACGACCTCGATCTATTTCGAAGGCCAGGGGGGCCAGGCGATCGGACAGTATGGCAAAAGCAAAGATCATCGCCCCGATCTCAAACAGATGGTCGTCGGGTTGGCGCTGGATCTGCACGGCTGGCCGTTATGCTGTGAACTGTGGCCTGGCAACACGGCCGATGTCACCACCCTCCTGCCGGTGGTGAATCGGCTCCGGCAGCGGTTTGGGGTGCGTCGGGTTTCGATGGTGGCGGATCGGGGCATGATCAGTGCCAGCACGATCGCAGCGTTGGAGTCGGAGGAACTGGACTGCGACTATATTTTGGGGGCGCGGATGCGATCGGTCCAGGAAGTCAGCGAACGGGTCTTGGCGGACCGTGGCCGTTACCAGGAAGTCACTCCCGAGCGCCAGACCTCCAAAGATCCTTCGCCCCTGAAGGTCAAGGAAGTCCTCCTCGCCGGCCGCCGGTATATCGTCTGTCTGAATGAAGAACAACGGCGGAAGGACGTGGCCGACCGCCACGCCATCGTCGCGCACCTCCGCGAGCAACTCAAGCGGGGCGACAAAGATCTGATTGGCAACAAGGGCTACCGGAAATACCTCCACGCCGCCGCGGGAGAGCACTTCACGTTGGACGAGGCCAAGATCAAGGCCGAAGCCCGCTACGACGGGAAGTGGGTTTTGCAGACCAACCTAGCCGACGACCCCAAGATCATCGCGCTGGCCTATAAGGAGCTGTGGATGGTGGAGGATCTGTTTCGCACGATGAAGTCGATTCTGGAAACCCGGCCCATCTATCACAAGCGCGACGAGACNNTGCTCCGGCGCGCCTTGGAGCAGCGCCTGGAGGAAAAGGGTGAAAGTTGGGAATGGGCCGAAATCCTGCGTGGTTTAGACAACCTCCAAGAAGTCGAGGCCCTGTTTCAAGGGAAGCGTTTCGTGTTGCGCAGTCAGGTTCTCGGGCAGGCGCACAAGGCGTTCCTGGCCGCTGGAGTGGCCCTGCCGCCCACCTTACGGGAGAAGGCATGATCCTTATGCTGGAAAACCGGAAATGTAGTGCCAAGAGACTTTGGCGTCTTCGTAAGTCATTCAGAATCAGTCGGGCAGCGTTGCAAACTGTCGAAGATGGGTTTGAGCTTGCCGATGTGGCCGTTGCGGACCAGTTCGCAGGCCTGGAGAAATCGGGCGTCGGACCTTTGCATCGAACCGGTCTGCAGGACACGGCCGTATCGCTTGGCAGCGGCAACCATAGCCCTGCCCTCGGCAATCGTCAGCGACAGCGGTTTTTCGCAATAGATATCTTTGCCGGCCTTGGCCGCGGCGATCGTCGGGATCGCATGCCAGTGATCGGGTGTGCTGACGCAAACGGCATCGACATCCTTGCGGGCGAGCAGTTCGCGGAAATCGGTGTAACCGTCCTTGTCTGTCAGTTTTGCGGCCTTGATGGCCGGGTCACGGTAGAACCGGTCCACATCGCAGACCGCGACGACCTGAAAACCGGGATTGCCCATGAAGCCCTTGAGGTTACTGGAGCCCATGTTGCCGACGCCGATCATCCCGATACTGACCCGCTCGCTGGGGGCGGTTGCACCGAAGATGGTTGAGGGAACGATCGAAAAGGCCCATGCGCCGGTTGCGGTCGCCGCAGTGGCCTTGAGAAAGTGTCTGCGGGTAATGCCGTGAGTGGCTGTTTGACGAACCATCCGTTGCCCTACCTTTCCGCCGAGGATATTGTAACGGTCGGGGGATTACCGAAATCTTCCCACCGCTGTTGGGCCTGTTCGGCCGCAAAAGTGCCATTATACACCAAAAGCCGGTAGCGAAACACATAATCCTTGCCGGGTTCGAAGACCCAGGGGTTCTGTTGAATGGGGCAAAAGTTGAAGAAGATGTCGCCTTCGGGCCAGAGCCGCATCGGTTCGGGGAAATCATGGTTTAAAGGGTGGCCCATGAACAGAACGCCGGCCGGACCCTTGGTGGTCGGGCCGAATATCAGGCACCACTTGGCGCGGGTGCCATGGCCATCTTTGCGGGTCTTGCCTTCGGAGGTCAGGTAATCTGCAAGGCCTTCTTTCCATTCAGGCGTAGCGCGGAAGCCGACGCCGCCGTAACGATAGGCGGGGAGTTCGAGAGGGCTGTTGGATGCGCATCGTTGAGTGCTGGTGAAATCCCAGATCCAGAAATCGCTTTTGTCGCCGGTGTTCCAGACGAGGACATCCCAGACCTCGTTGAGGGCGATTTTCTCGCCGGCCGGGGCCTTGAGGTCGATATGATCCTGCCGAACACGAAACCGCCCGAATACAGGACCGGCCTGCTGATCGACGAATTCCTTGAAGCGGACCGTGCCCTTCCCGTCTTTGAGGTTCCAGAAATCGACTTTGCGGCCTTCGAACACGGTGTCCGTCCACGGCATCCAGAAACCCATATGGTGGATGTGGTCCGGGGCGTGGATGCCGGTCAAGACGGCCTGATCCGGAGACCAGATCGGATGGATGAAGCCGCTACGGGTATAGAGTGGGCTTTGGCCTTCGGGCGGAGGAACGGGTGCGAAGTTGTAGCGAAGGATCTTACGGTCGCCGATGGCGATCTCCAAGGCCTTGTCATCTTTAACGAGCTTGACGGGTTCGGGCCCTGTCGGGGCCGGGCCTTTGACCAGTTCGAATGTCCGAACGACTCCGGCCTTCGTCGTCCCGGCCAGAATCCAGCAGAGCCGAGGGGGTTTATCGACGCTTAGTTGGGCGGCAACGGGTTTTCCGGCTTCCTGAAGACCAAAACCGCCAGCCAATTGCCCAGCCAGTGCGTCGTTCAGTTCCACCCAGAACGGGGTATTGAGCCGGTCGGTTTTGCCGGCTGTAACTTGAATCTTGGAAAGGGTTTGCGCATTGATAACCGCACCCATCGCCATCACCATCCCTACCGCGACTTTCAGAATACTCATTTTTAATCCCATCCCTATTCGATCCCCTAATAGTTGACGATATTACGCCACTCGATACTGCAATAAAAACCTTCCACCATTAAAAAAGGGTGTCGCAGATCTCTCNNTATATTGATTTGCATGGCACGCTCGATACGATTCTGAATTCGATCGTATCCGGCATGTAATCTACGGTTACTTGGATGCCCCTTCCATCGGGACAACCGGCGGTTGCATCCCCGCCTTTGCCAAAATTGCATAAAGAACAAATCCAATTACAAACGCAATGACCGGCGCAGGATTGATGAACGAAAAGCTTACGCCCGTCAATTTCACGATCATCGGATTTGGAAGAATCGCAACGATAAATCCCACTGCCCAGGAAATATATCCTGCCATATTCACTCCTTGCCGAGGACCCGACCATTTTTTCCCGCTGAGAAGATAGTCGGCGGCCATAGCGCCACAGATCGGTCCAAATGAGGCACCGATCAATCCAAAGACGCTTCCCAGATCGAATGCTTTTCCGGTAGCCGCAATAATAATACTCACAACAGCACCGATGAGGGTCATAACCATCTTGTTGGATGTGGGGAACATGGTTCCAAAACTATTTGCCGCAATCAGGGACGAAAAACAGGCCGGCGCGAAGCTTGCAATGGCAAACAATATGAACATAATACTTCCCAAGCCCTTTTGCTGGGCGATCACTTTGTCGAAGGTGAGACCTCCCAAAGCCGGATTGTTACCACAGGCACCGGCGATGGCAATCAGGGGAATTCCCGCCGCGACAATAATCGCAAGCGCAATACCGACCAAGCCACCCATCTGGACGTCTTTCTTGTCCCGGCTTCCACTGGCAATATCAACGCCGGCGGCACCCGCTGTGGCAAAGAATCCAACAATCATGGTGATCATCGTCAGGAATCCGACCATCGGATTGGCGTTCTTG
>PMBP01000323.1 GCA_003152975.1 Phycisphaerales bacterium
AAACGAAACCGTATCCCTTTCGCGGAGGAGTCCGGTCCCAAGAAAAACAGGCCTCTTGGATCGGCCAAGATTGTTCGGGGCGCGACCTGCCCCAACTGGCACAACAGTTGCACATTGTGGGGTGCGAGATAGTGTCTTGATGGAGAATGGTATGATCAACGATACCCAAATCATGGACCTCCTGGAGGCCGGAGTGAAGGCCGAAGGGGTCCGGCAGAAGGCGATTGCCAACAATATCGCCAATCTGAACACGCCGGGTTTCCGCCGGTCTGACATCAAGTTCCAGGATATTCTGGCCAAGATGATCAAGGCCGAGGGTCCGATCGACTCGTCGAAACTGGAGCCGGAGTTCTTCCAGCCCAAGACCACGCCGCTGGATGTAACGGGTAACGATGTCGTCCTGGATACGGAAGTCGGCGAGATGATCAAGAACACCTCGATGCACTCGGCCTATACCCTGCTGATCAAGAAGAAATACGAACAGATGAAGGCGGCGATTCAGACCCTGTAAAGGAGTGACGCATGAAAGTGGAAGGAGACATGTTCGGAACGCTGGATGTGGCGGTATCGGGCCTGAAGGCCAGCCGCAAGCACATGGATGTCGTCACATCCAATATCGTCAATGCCCAGACCACCGACACCGGCAAGGGCGAACCCTACCGGCGGCTGGAGGCCGTCTTCAAGGCATCGAAAGAGGGCATCAGCGGCGTCGAAGTGGCGGACATCGCCTCCGATCCGAGCGAGTTCCAGAAAGTGCTCAAACCCGGACATCCCCAGGCCGACGCCCAGGGCTATGTCCGAATGCCCAATGTGAGTCTGCCGCGGGAACTGATTCAGATGAACCAGGCGACGCGGGCTTATGAAGCCAACGCCTCCATCCTGCGTCGGTACCAGCGGATGGTGGAGGCCAGTCTGGCCTTGCTGAGATAAACAACGCCATTGTGAAAGGATCGTTTCATGGCACTACAATTTCCAACGGATTTCGGACCGATTTCGTCGCAGGAGATGCTGCGAAAAATCGCCGAGACGACGACGCAACCGAAAACCGACAATTACATGGATTCCATCGGCCGATCATTTGCCAAGATGAACGAACAACAACAGCAGTCCGACATCTCGATCACCGAACTGCTGTCGGGCAAGCAGCAGGACATCAACGCCGTCGTGGCCTCGGTGGCCAAAGCGGACATGAGCTTCAAGGTCCTGGTGGGTGTTCGCAACAAGCTGGTCGAGGCCTACAAAGAAACCATGAAGATGCAAGGGTAAGGTAAACCGGATCGTGACGCAACCCTTCCGACATTACGGTAATCGGTTCTGACGAGGGATCATGGGACTGCTGGCAAAGATCAACGCAATCTGGCAGAAGATCGGGATCGTGCAACGGGCGATGCTGGCGGCGATCGTCCTGGCCTGCATCTTAACCGGGGGCCTGCTGACCAAATGGGCCAGCACGGCCAGTATGCAGCTTCTGTACAAAAGCTTGACGCCGGAGGATGCGGCCGCGATCTGCGACAAGCTCAGCGAACAAAACATCCGTTATGAACTGCGTGGCGGCGGGACCAGCATTTATGTTCCGGAGGAACAGGTCTATCGGCTGCGGCTGGACATGGCCAAGGACGACCTGCCCAACAGCAACAAAGGCGGCTACGAAATTTTCGATAAGGAAAAGATCGGCGTCAGCCCGATGATCCAGCAGATGAACAAGATGCGGGTACTGCAGGATGAAATGGCCAAAACCATTCAACTGATCGACGGTATCGAATCGGTGCGCGTACATATCGTGTATCCGGAAAAAGCGGGGATCCTGACCGGTCAGGGCCAGGAGACCAGCGCCTCGGTGATGTTGGTGCTTCGGACGGGCTGGAAGATGAATTCCTCGTCGTTGGCGGCGATCACCCATATCGTATCCAGCGGGGTCGAGGGCCTCAAACCCAATAATGTGACCGTGGCCGACAGCCGGGGGGGCCTACTGACCAAGAAAGGCGGCGACAATTCGCTGATCGACGGGGCCTCTACCTATCAGGACATGAAGACCCGCATCGAGCAGCAGATGAACGACAAGATCAAGGACTCCCTTGAGCAGTTCCTGGGACCGGGCCGGGCTTCGATTCTATCCAGCGTTGTTCTGGACATGAACAGCGAGTCCGTGGTCAAGACCGAGTACCAGAAGGGTGTCCCGGAGTCGGAGACCATCGACGGATCCACCAATGTCAAAGACGCCGGAACCGATCCGCAGGGAAAACCGGTCGGTTCAGGCAGCCAGGACAAGACGGAAACGGTGACCAATAAGTACAAGGTCCCGGAGACCATGACCACCAAGACGACCGTTCCGGGCAAAGTCACTTCCTGGTCGATCACGGCGATTGTGGACCTGGCCAAGCCCAAGCCGGCCGCAACGGCCGCCGGGGCCGCCACCACTCCACCGCCGGCGGCGCCGGTTACACCCCCGGCCGGGACCGCGGGGGAAGCCACACCGGCCGACCTGATCATGTCCGTTAAGGATGTCGAACAGATCATCAAGAACGCCATCGGCGGGGACAAGATGCTCCAGGACGCCACTTCCCTGACGGTGAAAAACATCCCGGTCTATCAGCCGCCGGACAGTCTGGTCGCGGCCATCTCCGATACCAGCTACGAAAAACTGTCTCGATATATCGAGATCGCGCGACAATCGAGTCTGGGAATTCTGGCCGTTTGTGCCCTGCTGGCCTTGCGGATTTTCACTCGGGCCTCCAAAAAAGCTGCGACGGCGGGACCGGAAGCCGCCGGATCCAACCGGCTCGACGCGATGACGTTGGGTCTTTTGCCGGGTGGCGGGGACAATTCCGCATTGGCCGTCCGCCGTCACATTGCCAC
>PMBP01000400.1 GCA_003152975.1 Phycisphaerales bacterium
CCGTTTGCCTTCACGGGCAACAAGTTTGAGTTCCGTATGGTGGGCTCTTCCCAGTCTGTCGCCGGTCCGATGTTCACGCTCAATACCATCGTCGCCGATGTCCTGATGGAAATCGCCGATGAATTGGATAAGGCCAAGGATATCCGGGCCGCCGCGATGAAGATCCTGCATCGAGTCGCCAATGATCATAATCGGGTCATCTTCAATGGCGATAACTATAGCGAAGACTGGGTCAAAGAAGCCGCCAAGCGAGGCCTGCCCAATATTCACTCCACGGTTGAGTCCCTCCAGACGATCCTTGATAAAGACAATGTGGCCGTTTTTCAGAAGCATTCGGTCCTCAGCCCAACCGAACTGCACGCCCGTGTCGAAGTCTTTTTCGAGAATTACTCGAAGACCATTATCATCGAGTCCAAGACGATGCTGACGATGGCCAAGCGGCAGATCATGGCCGCGGCCGTTCAGTATCTGGGCCGGCTGGCGTCCTCGCTGGTTGCCGTCCAAAGCGCCGGCGCTTCGTCGTCAACATTGTCTGACAAGGTCGAGAAGGTCGATGGATTGCTGAAAACTCTCGCCGAGGCCATCGAATCCCTCGAAACCGCTACGGTCAAGGCCATGACCATCGGGGGTGCCGAAAAGAAGGCCTTCGCCTGTCACGACCATGTAGTCGAGGCCATGAAGCGGCTCCGTTCCGCCGCCGACACCCTTGAGGCCATCATCGATGCCGATCTGTGGCCGCTGCCGACCTATGCCGAGATGCTGTTTCTGAAGTAACCGAACCGCAGAGGCGGTCGCGATTTCAATAAATAGCCCTGTCGGCGGAATGGGATGTTTCGCCGGCAGGGCGTTTTGTGCGTATAGGGTAGGGGAAGATCCGTCTCGGGATAGCGGGTCGCGAACCATAAACCTCTTGATTTTTCGGGGGAAACGAAATAAAATAATTCGCTTGTCAATAAGCTGGGTTATTGTTCGATTTTGAGATTTCAACAAAGGGGAAGTATGCCATTGGGTTTTCCGGATCAGGGTTTGTATGAATCCCGGCGGGAACACGACGCCTGCGGGATCGGGGCCGTGGTCCATATTAACGGCCGCCGGGATCATTCGATCGTCGAGTACGGCCGGCAGATCCTCGTCAATCTGCATCATCGCGGGGCCGCTGGGGCCGACGATGTCACCGGCGACGGCGCTGGGATTCTCACCCAGCTTCCGCACGATTTTCTGTCGGCGGTCGCCTCGGCCGAAGGGATATCTCTTCCGCCTCGCGGGCGATACGCGGTCGGCCTGGTCTTTGCCTCTAAAAATGACGAGTTGCGGGACAAGTGTTACGCGATCCTCCAGTCGGCCATACAGCAATACGGCCTTCAGTGCATCGGCCTGCGGAAGGTCCCCGTCAAGCCCGACTGCCTCGGCGCCATCGCTCTGGCCGCCGAGCCGAACATTCGTCAGATATTTATCGATGGTTGTGGCCTCGAAGGCGAAGAGTTTGAACGCCGCTTGTACCTGGTCCGCAAGCGGGCCGAAAAACAGGTCCGTCGCCGTTTCGGTCCGGCCGGCGAGGATTTCTACCTCTCGTCGTTGTCCAGCCAGACCCTGTGCTACAAGGGTATGTTCATGGCTTGGCAGTTATTCGCTTACTATCCCGACCTGGCCGACGAACGCTTTGCCTCCGCTCTGGCCATCGTTCACCAGCGCTACAGCACCAATACGCTGCCCAACTGGCGGTTGGCGCAGCCCTTCCGCTGTATCGCCCACAACGGCGAGATCAACACCCTCAGCGGCAACAAAAACTGCATGCGAATCCGCGAGACTACCGTCAAGAGTTCGGTTTTCGGCGAGGCCCTGTCGGACCTGTTGCCGGTTCTGTCGCCCAACACCAGCGACAGTGGCTGCTTTGACAACATGGTTGAGTTCCTTGTCCGCAACGGCCGCAGCCTGCCGCATTCGATGATGATGCTGATCCCAGAGGCCTTCGGCGCCAAATACCACATCAGCGCCGACAAGCGGGCCTTCTACGAATACCATTCGGCGATCATGGAACCGTGGGATGGCCCGGCAGCGATGCTCTTCACCGACGGCCGGATCGTCGGCGGAACCCTCGACCGCAACGGCCTGCGTCCCTGCCGCTATCTGGTCACCACCGACGGGCTGGCGATTTTGGCCAGCGAGACCGGCGTGGTCGAGTTCCCGCCGGAAAAGATCGCCCAGAAGGGCCGTCTTCAGCCGGGACGCATGTTTCTGGTGGATACCGAAGAGGGCCGCATCGTCAGCGACAACGAAATCAAAAGTAAGATCGCCCGCCAGAGTCCCTATCGCCGCTGGCTGGAACAAAACCGCATCGAGCTTCGCGGTCTCTTCGATACGCCGCAGGAAATCGAGAGCGATCCGATCACCCTCTCGCGGCGGATGCGGGCCTTCGGTTACACACGCGAAGAGCTGCGGATGATCCTGACCCCCATGGCCGTCCACGGGCAGGAGCCCGTCGGCTCGATGGGCAATGATACTCCGCTGGCGGTCCTGTCCGACAAACCCCGGCTTCTGTTCGAGTATTTCAAACAGCTCTTCGCGCAGG
>PMBP01000294.1 GCA_003152975.1 Phycisphaerales bacterium
TCCCGACCCAATCAGCTCAGAAATGGACATTGAACCACTTGAACCCTGCTTCAACCTACAAGGCCCAACACCCCTTTGATCCACCGGATGGTCGCGTCCGGATTCGTAAACGCCGTAATGATCTGTGGAAAGACCATATACAATCCGACACTGACCAGATACGACGGCACAAACAGGAACATCGCCTTGAATACTGTCTTCATCGGCACATCCTTGGCCACGCCCGCCACAACATACATCGTCGCCGCCACCGGCGGGGTAATCGCCCCCATCGTCGTGATCACGGTCAGAACCACCCCGAACCACAGCGGATCATAGCCGAGCTTTTCGGCCAGCGGGAAAAAGATCGGGATCGTGATGATCAGCAGCGCTAGCGCGTCCATGATCATCCCCCCAATGATATAGATCACAAAGACCACTAGCAATATCACCACCGGCGCAACCGGCAACGCCGCCACCCAATCGGCCAGCTCGAACGGCATCCGCGTCACCGCAAGAAACTTCCCGAAGATGAACGCCCCGGCGACAATCATCAGGACCATGCTGGTCGCATTCATGGTATCCTGGATGGCGGAGGTCAGAACCTTCCAATTCATCTTGCCCTGAAACAGGGCGATCACGATGGCAAAAAACGATCCGATCGCTCCGGCCTCACTGGGCGTAAACCACTGNNAACAGAAGGACCATCTCGAACGCGCCCGGTAGCGCCGCAAACCGCTGCTTCCAGGTGGTCTTGGCCCCGACCGGTCCCCATTCCGGATGAATTTTACACAAAACCCACACCGTCGCCACCATCATCACCGTCAGGACAATCCCGGCGCTGAACCCGCCGTAGAACAGCTTGGCGATGGATTGGTTGGTGTAAAGCCCGATCACGATCAGCACGACGCTCGGCGGAATCACCACGCCGAGGGTGGACCCGGCCGCAACCGATCCTACGCTGAGCAACGGGTGATATCCGTGCTTCTTCATCTCCGGCAGCGCCACCGTCGCCATTGTCGCGGCCGTGGCGGTATTGGATCCGCAGATCGTCGCAAAGGCCGCGCACGCCAGCACCGAGGCCGCCGCCAGCCCGCCGCGAATGTGCCCCACCCACGCATACGCCGCATCGTAGAGTTTGCGGCTGACTCCGGTGTAGAAGGCGATCTGCCCCATGAACACAAACATCGGGATCACCGTCATCCCGTACGAGGAAAAGGCCGCCCAAAACTCGTTTCCGACCATGGACAACGCCGCCGGTAACGATACCACATAACAATAGCCCGCAAACCCCACTAAGGCCATCGCAAATCCGACGGGAGTGCCCAGCAAAAACAACACCAGCAACAACACCACGATCCCCATTACGCCGATCATCGCTCCTGGGCTCATCCCTTCACCTCCCTCTTACCCGAAAGATCTTTGAGCAGGTCGGCCAAAAACAGCAGGGCCAGCACGCCAAAGCCCGCCGCGGCCCCAAAGGTGAAGAAGTAATACGGAAGCTTCAGCGTTTCGGAAACCTCGCCGGTCGAATAGAAGGTCCAGCCCTTGACCCCGATCTGCCAGGCCGCGATCGCCGCCAACAGCAGGCACATCACAAGATTGATCCAACGGGTCACCGCCTGGATCGGCTTGGGGTAGGTATTGACCACGAGGTCCACATGGAGATGGGCTTTTTTCGACTGGGTAAAAGCCATGCCGCTGGAAATGACCATCGCACCGAAATACCCCATCACTTCATAGACGCCCGATATGCCCATCTTAAACGGCCGCATGAAGATGTTGTAGCAAGTCAGCCCCAGCATCGCCAGCATAAAAACTCCGCCGATCACCAGCATCAGCTTGATCAGCCCCTGATTGAGATTGTCCAATGGTTTCATCGTCTAACACCTTCGGTTCGCGACTCGAATCGATGGGCCGGTCATCCTGCGATGCCGGCCCCGATCGACTTCCATCCAGCTCACTAAAATATCTATTTTGCCTTGCTGTATTTCTCGGTCAGCGCCTTGATGTCCGCCAGGATCTGCTCGGCCGGCAGTTTGGCCTTCTTGGCGTCCTCAACCCACTTGGCCGTCAGGCCTTCCAATGGCTTGTTCCACGCGGCCATCTGCTCGGGTGAGAGCGTTATCACTTCGACCTTNNTTGGACCATTCCAGCGATTCCTTGACATGATTATCCATATAGGTCCCGGTCCACTCGCACTGCTCCAGGGCCAGACCGTCCATCACCTTCTTAACATCGTCCGGCAGAGCATCCCAGGCCTTCTGGTTCATCACCACCGCAAACGGATAGATCACCGTCTCCGTCAGCGTCACAAATTTGCACTGCTCAGCGAATTTGAAATCCTTCATCACTTCCGCCGAGGAATACAGGCCCTGCACCACGCCCTTCTGCAGGGCGTCCGGCGTCTCGGACATCGGCATCCCCGCCACCTCGGCGCCCCAGGCCTTGAGGATATCCCCCGCCCCGCCCGATGCGCGAAGCGCAACGCCCTTGATATCTTCGACCGTGCGGATCGCCTTTTTGCTCATGATGTTCGACGGCGCCGTCGCAAACATCGTCAGCACCTTGACCTTCGCAAACGATTCGGGTTTGTACTTGTTATAGAGGTCCCACAGCACCAGCGACCCGACCTTGGCGTTGGGAATCCCCAGCGGCAGGGCCGTGCCGTTCTCAAACACGAACCGCCCCGGCTGATAAGCCATGCACAGGCAACCAATATCGGCTTGCCCGGCGATCACGCCGTCGATCATCCCCTTGGCATCCAGCAGCGTACCGCCCGGGAAAGTCGCGATCTGCACCTTGCCATTGGTACGCTTCTGGACTTCTTCTTTCCAGCGTTCCATCTGTATGCACGGGAAGGTCGCCGCCGGCGGGAAATTGGCGTACTTCAGATTGATCGCGCCTGCCTTGGCCGGTTCGGCGGGCTTGGAAGCTTCCGCCGGTTTGGCCGCTTCTGCGGGTTTTGCTGTTTCGGCCGGCTTGGCCGCTTCGGTTTTGGTTTTAACCGGTTTTGTCTTGACCGGTTCTTTCTTGGTGCAGCCAACCATCAATCCCATCGCCGCCACAACTGCCACAACCAACATCCATCTTGTCTTCATGTCAGTGTCTCCACTCATTGGATTTTCGATCCCTCCTCCGTTTTCGGATTTTGGGTTCGGTTTCGGAAACAATTGAAAATTGATAATCGAAAATTGAAAATTTGGTTTCCTTCTATTTGATTTCGCCTTTCGACGCAAAAAACACCCGCTTGGCCTTACCTTCCTGCCGGGCCAGCTTGCCGATCGGGAACACATCGCCCTTGGGGCTAAATCCCAGGGTCTCCTTCAAAACCTTCTCGACCATATACCCGGTCACCTGCGGCTCGGCCTCGACATGCACCGTCACCTCGCGGATACCGTCGGTGTCATCGACGAGGATCTGGTAATTCGACCCCACGCCCGGGATCTGCATCAGGGCCTGCTCGACCTGCTTGGGGAAGAAGTTGACTCCCTTGAAGATCAGCATGTCGTCCACGCGCCCGGTGATCGGGGCGATCCGCGCATGCGTCCGCCCGCATGCGCATCGCTTTCGCGACAGGATCCGCGACAGGTCGCCCGTGCGGAAACGGATCACCGGCAGCGCCTGCCGCGTCAGCGAGGTCACCACCAGTTCGCCTTCCTGCCCGTCAGGAACCGCTTTTTCGCTTCCCGCCTCCAGAATCTCGACAATATAATGATCCTCCCACACATGCGTTCCGTCGTGGGCCTTGCAGTCCATGCCGAGCGTCCCCACCCCGCCGGTCTCGGTCATGCCGTAGATATCGAAAACCTCGGCGTTCAATCCCGCCGCCAGTTTGTTCTTCATCGATTCCGAAAAGGTCTCGGCCCCGAAGATGCCGATTTTGACCGTATCGAGTTTCTGTCCCGTCTCCTGCAGGACCTCCATGATCCGCACGCCGTAGCTGACCACGCCGGTCAGTATCCGCGCGCCAAAATCGTTGGCCAGCCGGATCTGCCGCGGCGTATTTCCCGCCCCGGCCGGCACGATAAACAGCCCCGCCTCCCGCGCCCCATGATACATCCCGAACCCGCCGTTGAACAATCCGAACGACGGCGTGATCTGCGCCACATCGCCCTTCTCGGCCCCGGCCATACAGTAACACCGCGCCATGCACTGGCCCCACTGGTGCAGGTCCGAATCCGTGTAGGGCATCACCACCGGCGTGCCCGTCGATCCACTGGACATGTGCATCTCGACGATCTGCCAAACGGGAACACAGCACAGCTTCAGCGGATAGGCCAGGCGAAACAGATCCTTATCCATCAGCGGCAACTTCGTGACATCGTCCGCCGAGCGGATCTCGTCGGGCGACACCCCCCGCTCGCTAATGCGGGCACGAAACAGGTCGTTGGACGCGGATACATTCCGCACCACCTGCCGCAACCGCTCACTTTGCAGGCCGTGCAACTCGTCCTGCGAGGCCGTCTCCAACGGCTTCTCGAAAAATCCGGCTTCCATCATGCGCAACTCCTGCCGATGTCAAACGCCTTGAGGTTCATCTCCCGAAACTTCGGCTTGACCGAGTCCTCGATTGCCCTCTTCCACGCCTCCATAGGCAGATCCAGGCCCGTCGATAGCGCCCCCAGCAAGACCACATTGGCCGCCCGGATATCGCCGACCTCGACGGCCCGCTTGCCGGCGTCGAAATAGATCAGCCGCGGAAAAACCGACCGCAGCTTGGCTTCCACATCCTTGGGGTACTTGGCCGCCCCCATCGACACCGTCACCGGCGTGATCGTCTGCGAATTGACCACGACCAGCCCGCCGGGCGCCAGATACTCGGCATACCGAAGGGCCTCTATCTGCTCCAGCGCACACAGCACCCGCGCTGTGCCCCGGGCCACCAGCGGACTATAGACCTTCTTGCCGTAGCGGATCTGCCCGATCACCGAGCCGCCCCGCTGGGCCATGCCGTGGACCTCGTTGGTCTTAACATCGTTACCGGCGATCATCGCCGCCTTGGCCAGGATCTCGCTGGCAAGCAGGATACCCTGCCCGCCCACGCCCGCCAATACCACGCTTTCAATGGCGCCGTTGTCGCTCATAGTTTCTCCTCCACGGCCGAGATCGCGCCGAACGCGCACATCTGCTGGCATAAGCTGCACCCGTTGCAAAGAAACTCGTTAATGAATGGCTTCTTCTGACCGCCGTCAATCGCCGGACAACCGATCCGAACGCACGCCCGACAGGCCTTGCACAAGTCTTGGTTGATCCGCCGAACAGGTCCGACTTTTTTCTTTTCATGAAGCGGACACCCCCCCCGCGAGACAATCAGCGACGGCTCCTTGACCGACAACTCTTCATTGAGGACTTCCAGCGTCTCGTTGGTATTATACGGGTTGATCGTCCGCACCCGCTTAAAGCCGCACGCACGGCCGATCTCCTCGATGGAGATCGTCACGGTCGGCTCGCCCATCAGCGTTTGTCCCGTCCCAGGATGGTCCTGATGGCCGGTCATCGCGGTCGTTCGGTTATCGACGACGATGATCTTCGAGCAGCCCTTGTTGTAGGCGATATCCATCAGGCCCGTCACGCCCGAATGAAAGAAGGTCGAATCGCCGACAATCCCCACGATTGTCCGCTTGTCGCCCGCCTTATCCAGGCCGTGCGCCATGGAGATGCCGCCGCCCATACACAGGATAATATCCAGCCGGTTTAGCGGTTTGAACGCCCCCAGACTGTAGCAGCCGATATCGCCGGTGACGATCACATCGTACTTGCCGAGGGCCGCAAACACGCCCCGATGCGGACAGCCCGGACACAGCACCGGCGGCCGCGCCGGAAGCTCGTCGGCAAACGGCGTCGGCGTTTCCGCCGGGACCTCGCGACCCTCCATCTTCGCCCGGCTGGCCTGCAGCGTCGTCACCGAAAGCTCGCCGATGTTCGGCACGAATTGTTTACCCACGCAGGCGATCCCCATCGCCTTGATGTGCTCTTCGAGGAAATCGTCCAGCTCTTCGACGATCAGCACCTTCTGCACGCTGCCTGCGAATTGCCGGATCAGGTCGTCGGGATACGGGTACGAAAATCCCAGCTTCAGCGCCGACGCCTCCGGCCAGACCTCGCGGACATACTGATAGGCGATCGACGCGGTAATGATCCCCAGCGACTTGTCCCGCCACTCGATCCGGTTGGCCGGCGACGAACAGGCGTCCGCCCGCAGCTTGCCGAGCCGATCCTCGACCGTCCGCCGCATGACCCGCGCCCACTGCGGCACCGGAACCCATCGCGGCGGATTTTTCTCCAGGCCGATCGTCCGCGTATTCTCCACCCGCTCGGCCAACTCCACGATGCTCCGCGAATGGCTCACCCGCGTCGTCGTTCGCACGATCACGGGCGTCTTGTACTTTTCCGAAATCTCGATCCCCAGCTTCAGGAAATCCTTGGCCTCTTGGCTGTCCGACGGCTCCAGCAGCGGAATCTTCGCAAACCTTGCGTAATTCCGCGTGTCCTGCTCGTTCTGTGAGGAGTGCATGCCCGGATCGTCGGCGACGATCGCCACAAAGCCCCCTTCCACACCCAGATAACTCAGCGTCATCAGCGGGTCGGCCGCGACATTGAGCCCCACATGTTTCATCGTTACGATCGCCCGCGCCCCGGCGCAGGCCGCCGCCGCCGCGACCTCGAAGGCCACCTTCTCGTTCGGCGACCACTCGCAGTAGATCGCCGGTTTGAATTTGACGGCGTTCTCCAAAATCTCCGTCGAAGGCGTACCCGGATACCCGCAGGCCACGGTCACCCCGGCCTCGTACACCCCCCGGGCGAACGCCTCATTGCCCGACAGAATCTGCATAACTTCCTCTCGGTATTTGTTTTCGATCTGCCCTACAATTCAGTTCCACTCCCGAACCGGCGAACCGGAAATTCGGGGTTTCTATCGAAGAGAACATTTTACCGACCCCCCATCGAAAATGCAAATCCCCCATCCAAAATTCTACCACCGGCGACGGCTGCCCCCCCTCCCAGCTACCCCGGATTTCCGATCGATGGATTGACTTTGCCCCGGCAAGGCCGTAGGATGGCGCGGTTATCTCCGATGGGAGTATGCAGATTCGTATTCACTCTGGAAGACAGGAAGTTTCATGGCGCAGACCGTACAATTGAGACAGCGACCGAATGTGATGATCATCCGCGACGGGTGGGGCTTCAATCCCAACCCCGCCGAGGACAAGTTCAATACCGTAAAGCTCGCCCGGGTGCCGGTGGACACAATGCTGATGACCGAGTACCCGCACACCCTGCTGCGGACCTATGGCGAGGATGTGGGTCTGCCCGACGGCACCATGGGCAACAGCGAGGTCGGCCACCAGAACATCGGCGCCGGCCGGGTCGTCTATCAGGACTCCGTCCGGATCACGGTCTCGATCCGCGAAGGCGACTTTTTCCGCAACGCGCAACTGCTCAAGGCCGTCGAAAACGCCAAGTCCAACAACGGCAAGCTGCACCTGATGGGCCTTTGCAGCGACATCGGCGTCCACTCCCTGCTGGCACACCTCTACGGCCTGCTGGAACTGGCCAGGCGAAACGGCCTCGATCGTGTCTATCTCCACGCCTTCACCGACGGCCGCGATTCCCCGCCCACCAGCGGTGCCGGATACCTGGCCGACATCGAGGCTAAGATGGCCCAGATCGGTGTCGGAAAGGTCGCCTCGGTGATGGGCCGCTTTTACGCGATGGACCGCGACAACCGCTGGGACCGCGTGCAGTCCGCCTACGAGTGCATGACCCAAGGCAAAGGCGCCCGGGCCGCCGGCGTATCCGAGGCCGTGCAGGCCAGCTACGCCAAAGAGGAAACCGACGAATTCATCAAGCCCGTCAACATCACCGGCCGCGATGGCAAACCCCTGGCCCTCGTGGAAGACGGCGACAGCGTGATCTTCTTCAA
>PMBP01000029.1 GCA_003152975.1 Phycisphaerales bacterium
TTGACAAATTCCCTATGAACGCCTATAATATGGAGGTTTCTATGAAGGTTGTGGGGCTTTTTTTATTTCTGCCCGCCACACCGTCGCTGACTGGGTCGATGACGAACATTCATTTGTATCGGAGGAACGGAACATGAAGATGAATCGGTTTATGTGGATCTTGTTTATTTCGTGCACGCCTTTGGTATCCCTTCAGGCCGGCTTGCTGGTCAACGGCGATTTCAACACCGGCGACTTTTCCGGATGGTGGACCTGGGCCGCCGATTCGGCCAATCAGAGCGGCCAGATCGAGCCGGTAACAGGATATACCTACGATGGAACTCCAAATTCCAAGCTATGGTCGGCATCGAGCACCTGGCAGATGACGCTCGGCCAGGAATTCGCTCTGGCGGCGAATACCCCCTACACGCTGAGCTTTGCGTACAGCGGCCGCTGGACCACCTGGGGATCGGTCGGGATTTCCATCGATTATTCCGACTCCAACTGGACCTGGCTCAATTACGAGTGGATTTCCCTGTACAATCAGCAACCGGCCCCCAACACCGACGGGCAGTGGCTTTTGTACTCGGGGACCTTCACGGCGCCGGCCGGGACCGCCAACGCCGCGCTGAAGATCAAGGCCGCTGACTGGACGACCGTGTATTTCGACAATGTGAATGTATCCATCGTTCCCGAACCGGCCACCCTACTGTTGCTGGGACTGGGCGGGTTGGCCCTGCGGCGACGATCGGCCTGACGATCCATTTCTCGTTCCGTCCGGGCGATAGAGCCGGGACGGAAACGAATACATGACATTATTGCATTCAAATAAGGAGATTTGACCGTGATGCGAATCGTCCTGTTTTCGGTTTGCGCGATGGCCTGTCTTTCCGTCCCGGTTTCGGCGCTGCAGTTGCTGGCCAACGGGGATTTCAATACCAATGGTTTCGAGGGATGGTATATCTACATCCAGAACCCCGCCAACTGCTGGGTGGATTTGATGCCAATCAGCGGCGGTGACTCGACGACCTTTGACAAGACCTCCTGTGCCCGGCTGATCGGCAACGAGGCCGACGCGACCGGGCCGGGAGCCGTCATCGGCCAAGTGATCACCTTTGAGCCCAATTCGATGCCGACGCTTGATTTTCGCTGCGTCGTCACCACCCAGTGGACGACCTGGGGGAGCGCGACGGCCTCCATCGATTATTATTTACCGGATGGGACCTGGCTGAGTTACAGCGAGTTCCGGATTTTCGAAAACACCAATATTCCCACGAAATGGACGACTTATACCCACGCATTTGCGGTGCCGCCGGAGGCGGGACGGCTGGACTTCAAACTGCGGAGCCACAACTGGGTTAAGGGCGCGTATTTCGACAATGTATCGCTGGAATACATTGATCGATCGCAGGCCCTTCTGAAGTACCCCGAGCCCGGCCAGTCGGTCCCGTGGGAAGACCGGGCCCGCTGCGGCTCCGGCCCGACGCTGCACTGGCTGGCGGCG
The DNA here is from genome assembly GCA_003152975.1 of Phycisphaerales bacterium. GTDB lineage: Bacteria > Planctomycetota > Phycisphaerae > Sedimentisphaerales > Anaerohalosphaeraceae > FEN-1350. Next base: position 1,484 of record PMBP01000029.1, read on the forward strand.
GGCGAGGCCACCGGCCGTCACATGGTGTTTGTGGGAACGACCGCGGCGGCCGTCGCCAACGCCACGACCAGCGATCCGGAATTCCGGGGAACGACGCCGCTGTCGGATCCGAACTACATTCTGCCTCTGGATTTCATTGAAAAGGGGCAGGCCTATTACTGGCGGATCGACGAAACGACGCCGCGCGGGGTCATCAAGGGCGACAGCGTTCGGAGCTTTACGATCTCGAAAGCGACGACGATTGACGGCTTTGCCTACGCCTCCGAAGCAGATTTGCAGAGTATCTGGAGTGGAAATCCCGCACTGGAAAACGGCGCCATGCGGATCTATTACGACAACACCTCTGGGCCTTATCTGACCGAGGCCGGCGCTGAGGTATCGAAATTGCAGACCTGCTTGGGCGATTGGACCCGTGGCGGCAACGCGCTGCTGATGCTGGAGGTCAAGGGTCATGACAACATGAAAGACTCGCTGGGGGTCACGCTGGAATCCAACTCCGGAGCCCAGCGAGGGACGGTCTATTATCCCGACATTCGGGAACTCAATCAGCAAAGTTACGAAGGATTCCGCACCTGGATTATGGACCTTGGGGAATTCGGGGGCCAAGGGGTGGATCTTGGGCATATTACGAAATTCTCCATCGGGATTGGAAACAAATCCAACCCCGCTGCGGGTGGATCGGGGGCAGTATGGGTGGACAACATCCGGCTGTCGATTCCCGAATGCCTGGCCGGCCGCATCCCGGCCGATATCAACGGCGATTGCGTGGTGAACCTGGACGATTTGATGGTCGTTGTCTCGAATTGGATGCGGCAGGGTCCGATTGTCACCGCGGCGGCGCCGGTTCGCGGGCCGGTTCTGTGGTACAAGTTTGACGAGGGGGCCGGGGACGCCGCAACGGATTCCTCCGGATTCGGCTATCACGGCCTGATCAGCCGGGCCACCGCGTGGGCCGGGGCCGGGACCGGATATGACGGATCGGACTGCCTGAAGCTGGAAAACCTGACCTGGGTTGCCGTGCCGATTGCGGCCGCAAATCTTGGCGACCCCAACTACCCGCCGTCGGATCCCAATCAATATCCGGGAGCCACATCGACGGTGTCGCTGTGGCTCAAGGACCCGGGGCAAACGGACGCCGACAGCGAGCTATTTCAGATCGGCCAGGCCGTATCCGTGTGGGTTGCCGCGACGGGGAACTTCTGGTTCAATGCCGGCGGCGACAGCGTGATCTGGGGAACGCCCAACTACACCAATCCGCTCGGCCCGCAGGACCAGTGGGTCCATTATGCCTTTGTCAAAAGCGCGACAGCGGGTACCCTGCGAATCTACCGCAACGGTACTTTGGTCGTCGATGCGCCCGGGGGTGGGACCTGGTCGCCGGTTGTGGATGGCGTCGATTGGTTTTTCAGCATCGGGGCCTGGAGATGGTCCGGCGGGAGCGGCGGATACCTCGACGGCCTGATGGACGATTTCCGTCTTTACGACTACGCATTATCCGATTCAGAGGTCCTTTCGCTGGCGCAGGCGGGCGGAACGGCGAGCAGCCCCTTGCTGCAACCGCTGCTGACGGGGGCGGATATCGTTCCGGACAACGCTGTCGGCCTCCAGGATTTTGCCGAGGTCGCGGCCCGATGGCTGGAACCGGCAGTCTATCCGTAATCGATTTGAACCATCCGGATTCGGTGATTCGGCGGAACGAACATCACGGCCCCGATCCGCCTCTGCGGATAAACTTTGCGGGGCCCTCCATTATTCGGCGTTCGATCTTTCGGGGTGGGATGATGAAACCGTGTATTCGGGATCAAGGTCGGTTTCGTTGAAGGGAAATCCCATGGCACGCAAGGCGTTTACTTTGCTGGAGCTGCTGGTGGTCATCGCTATTGTGGCGATCCTGCTGGGCATCCTGATCCCCAGTCTGAAGATGGCCAAGCAGCAAACGCGGACGGTCCTGTGCCGGACCAAGCTGCGGCAATTCGGAATCCTGTACCAGATGTACGCCGATGACAACAAGCAGAGTCTGCCAGCCGGGTGGAACGGCGGTACGATGTGGATGATGGACCTGATCGAGTACTACGAGGGGGCCGACGACATTCGCCTGTGCCCTTCGGCGACGATCTTCCTCCACACGGTTCCGGGAAATGTCACGAGCACTTTTACGGCCTGGGGGAAATACGGAAACCCCAACTATTTCGGCGGCTGGATTCCCCCCTGGGGCCGGAAGGATNNCGGGGTCAACGGCTGGGCCCACAACCCGCCGGATACCGGAGTTCCGGGGACCTACAATATCCCGCCGGAAAACCGTTCCCTGTTCTGGAGGACGATTGGGGCCAAAGGAGCCACGCAGGTTCCGCTGATGGGCGACTGCATGTGGGACGGTTCCACTCCACGCGAGGGCGACGCCCCCCCGCCGACTCCGGGCATCCAGATCCAGGGCAATGGGATGAGCGATTTTTGCATCGACCGGCACCAGGTCTGGGTGAATATGCTATTTTTGGATTTCTCATCGCGCAAGGTGGGCCTCAAGGAATTGTGGCGGTTACCGTGGCATGCCAAGTGGAATTCAACTATCGCAAACCCTCAATGGCCTGATTGGATGGAGCGGTATCGGGATTTTTAGGGTTTGCAGGCCGGATGGTTCGGTGTTTCGAGACAATCCACCATCCAGCTTTCCGCCATCATCGCCAGATCCTCGATCCCCACCCGCCCGTCCCGCGTCAGGTCGGCCCCTTGGCACCACGACGGTTCCGCGCAACTCCCCGACAGCCACGCCGCCGCCAGTTGCATCAGATCCTCCCGATCCACTCGGCAGTTCCAATCCGTATCTCCTGCCGTGTTCCCCGAACACGCCGCCCGAATCGCAAGACCGTGCCCCCCGCCCGAGGCGATCGCCACATACCCTGCATTGGGTGTCGGAATCTGATTCTGCTCGGTCGGATCAGTTCCCCACGCCACTATCGAGCCATCCGATTTCAGTCCAAAGATCGTTGCATCGAATCCATCTCGATAACTCTTCAAAATGCTCCCGCCCGCGATTGCGACAAAGTCCTGATTCGGAAGGATTGGAAATGAAGGCAGTTGCCCACCTGCGATGAATACTTCATATCCTGTTCCCCAATCATGGGTATAGGACCACCCATTTCCCCCGGCAACGATCGAACCATCTCGCTTCAGGCCGACCACCTGATTTGTTTCCGCCGCAACCGCGACAAAATCAAAATTTGTGTCCCAGATGTCGCCCAAAGGATCATATCGGAAGAAGTAATTACCGTCGTCCCCGTCGTATTGTTGTTCCACGGTTGTCCCCCATTGGACAATCTTCCCATCAGCCGTCAGACCCACGCTATACAACTCCCCGGCCGCGATGGCCATGAAATTGGCGTTGGGTACGGTACACTGGCCGTTGGAGTTATCACCCCATGCCACTACGGATCCGTTGGCTTTCAGCCCCAGACTGTGATAATCGCCCGCCGCAACCGCCACAAAATCCTGGTTCGGCAAAGGCACGGTACTTTGTCCGACCATGTGCCCAGAATAGGACCCATACCGATCATAGTTACTTCCCCACCCCACGATTGTCCCATCCGCCTTCAGGGCAAGACTATGTCGCATTCCTGCCGATATCGCGACAAATCCAGCATTCGGTGATGGAACATCGCACTGATTCCATTCGTTGTTTCCCCACGCAACAACCGATCCATCGGTCTTGAGGCCCAGACTATGCCCACCACCGGCCGCAACCGCCGTAAAGTCGGAATTCGGCGAAGGTACAGTACATTGGCCATAACCGTTACTTCCCCACGCCACTACCGAGCCAGCGNNTCGTTTTGTCGGATCCTTCGGGCATCGATCGCACGCATCCCCAGAACCATCACCATCGGTATCTTTCTGGTCGGGATTGTAAATGGCCGGACAATTATCGTCTTCGTTCAAAACACCGTCCCCGTCAATGTCTGGATCACACGCATCTCCGATCCCATCCTGATCTAAGTCCGTCTGATCGGGATTCGCTACGGATGGGCAATTATCGCACACATCCCCCAAACCGTCATTATCCGTATCCTTCCGATCGGGATTCGAAACGGTCAGGCAATTGTCACACACATCCCCAACGCCGTCTCCATCGCGATCCACTTGATTCGGATCGAACACCGTCGGACAATTATCGCACATATCCCCGATGCCATCTTTGTCTGTATCTTTCTGGTCGGGATTGGGATTGTTGGGGCAGTTGTCACATACATCGCCAACTCCATCATCATCCATATCCACTTGATCGGGGTTGTACTTCCGTGGACAATTATCATCCCCGTTCAGCACCCCATCACCGTCGATGTCCTCATCGCATGCGTCCCCGATCCCATCCGCATCCATGTCGGCCTGATCGGAATTTCGGGATAAAGGACAGTTGTCCATCCCATTACCGATGCCATCTCCATCGACATCCGGATCACACATGTCACCGACGCGGTCCTTGTCAAGATCGGCTTGGTCAGGATTATAGACAGTCGGACAGTTATCCATTTGGTCTGCAACCCCGTCAGCATCCGAATCCAAAATGCTGATAGCGAGGCAGTAAGGTCCTTTTGTCGCAATCGCTACGAATCCCGTATTGGGTGAAGGAACATTGCATGCCCCGTATGTTTTGTCCCCCCACGCCACA
>PMBP01000257.1 GCA_003152975.1 Phycisphaerales bacterium
CTCGCCCACGCAGAAGATGGGCAACAGTCCGCCAGCCAGGGCGGCCTTGACCTTCTTGTTGATCAGCTCGTCTGTCTCACCGATCACGTGGCGCCTCTCGGAGTGCCCGCAGATCACGTAGGTGCACCCGACATCCTTGAGCATCGCGGGACTGATCTCGCCGGTAAACGCGCCGTTGGGCTGGAAGTACACATCCTGCGCCCCCAGCGATATGTTCGACGAACTCAGCACCTCGGCCGCCTTCTGCAGATAGACAAACGGCACGCACACCGCCATATCGACGGTCGTGACCGTCTTGAGTTCCCTGACCAGCCCCGACGCCAGCGCGATAGCGCCCTTGGCGTTGGTGTTCATCTTCCAGTTGCCCGCAAGAAACGGCTTTCTCATCATTTGCTCCCGTGTAATACCGGATTCGATTTTCGTCCCGGGGCCGTCCGCTACAGCACCCCGGTGCTCCGCGGAAAGCTGCCCAGCGACGACAACTGCAGGCAATGGCTCTTGGCCTCCTGCAGCGCGGTCCGGACATGCTCATCTTCGCGATGCCCCAGAAAATCCACGAAAAAGTAATATTCCCACTCGCGCTTCTTGTTCGGACGCGAGCCGATATTGGTCATGTTGATCCCGTAGTTCTTGAAAATACTCAGCACATCCACCAGCGCGCCGGTTTTGTGGGCCGTGCTGAACAGGATAATCGTCTTGTCGTCGCCGGTCGGCTTGGCGTCTTCCTTGCTCAGCACCAGGAATCTCGTGATATTGTTCGAGATGTCCTCGATGTCCTCGCACAGGATCTTCAGGCCGTAAATCTCCGCCGCCACGGTCGAGGCAATCGCCGCGGTGCCGGGCTCGTCGGCCGCCATCTGAGCCGCCCGGGCCGTCGAGGCCACCGGTACGGTCTGGGCCTCGCGGAACATGCTGCTCAGCCAGTTGCGGCACTGGGCGAACACTTCCGGCTGCGAGTAAATCGTCTGGATCTTGTCCAGCGGGCAATTCGCCAGCAGGTTGTGGTGAATCGCCATATTCACTTCGCCACAGATCAGCACATCGGTCTCGATGAAACCGTCCAGCGACTCCCGCACCCCGCCGCCGGCCGAATTTTCGATCGGCACCAGGCCAAAGTCCGAATGACCCTTGCTGACCTCTTCGAAGATCGCCCGGATATCCGTCACGGCCTCATACTCGACGCTCTGGCCGAATTTCCGCAACGCGGCCGTATGGCTGAAACTGCCCTCGGGTCCCAGAAACGCGATCCGTAGCGGCCGTTCAAGGACAAACGACCCGCTCATCAACTCTCGCCACATTGCAGCCAAGACCTTATCCGGCAATGGGCCCTTGTTGGCCGCCAATACCCTGTCGATCACGGCCTTTTCGCGGTCCGGGGCATAGATCGGCGAGTGGTCGCGGGTCTTCAGTTTTCCGACCTCGACGACGACCTGAGCGCGCTGGTTGATCAGCTCGACGAGCTTGACATCAATCGCGTCAATCTGATTTCTCAGCTTTTCTATGGACATCCCGTCCGCTCGGACCTCCGCTTTGGGCCGGTTCGCATTTCCCGACAAATTGGAAAACCCATTTACTTAACAGATTAACCATTCGCAGTCAACGAATTTCGCCTGTTTTTTTCTTTCCAATGCCTTGGATATGGCCATGCCATCTTTCCCAAACGGAACATACTATGCTTTTCTATATTAACATTTTACAATCTTCCTATACATCCACAAGAATCGCATCCTATCTTGCTCTATTTTTACACCGCAATCCATGATTCAAACCGCATGATTTGGGTTTGCACTCGAAATTCTGATAGGATACAATCCAACGACCATCAGGAGTCAATAGAATTACCGAAAACTGGCAAGGATCGATAAAATACGAGGTGTCCGTTATGAAAACCATGTTATCCCCCACCTTTGACCCACAACTTTCACGAAGATGTTTTTTCAGCGGCTGTGCGGCCTGCGCGGCGGCCTTGTGCAGCGGTCGTTGGGCCAGTCCCGTGTTTGCAGCCGACATGGCCCAGGCCCTGCCCATGCCCAAGGACAAAGCCAAGGTCCGGCTGGTGTTCGCGTACTCCCCATCGGAGGCGCCCATCTGGCCGAACATCGGCTACGACTTCGAGAAACGCAAAGGCGAACTTCTCCCGGCCCTGAAGAAAGGGTGCCCGGACATTGAATTTCTGCCTATCGATGCGATGAGCATCGAGAATGCCAAAAAGATCCTCGATAACGATTCCGAGGTCGATGGATATGTGGTCTATATGCTCGGCCTTGGCTGGGCCGAAGTCGGCGAGACGATCGCCGCGACCGGCCGGCCAACGATCTATGTCGATAACCTCTACGGGGGCAGCGGGCGGTTTCTGATCTCCACGGCCAAGGCCAAACGCATGAACCAGAATCCCGACAAGACCAAGGCATGGAAGGTGGCGGCCGTATCCTCGTCGGATATCCGCGATGTCTGCGCCGCGGCCAATTGCTTTGCCGCCATGAAGAAACTCAAGCAATCGACCATCCTCCGCGTCGGGGCCGGTTTCGGCACGACCGCCGAGGCCATCACCGGCGTCTTCGGTACCAAGGTCATCCCACTGGAATACGCTCCGCTCAATGAGCAGTTCAACAAGGCCGACTTGGCCATTGCCCAGCAATGGGCCGACAAATGGTTCAAGGATGCCGATCGGGTCATTGAGCCCTCGAAGGAAGAAATCCTCAAGAGCGCCCGCATGTACCTGGCGATGTGCGACCTCCTGCGCCAGAACAACGCGCAAGCCATCACGATCAACTGCCTGGGCGGATTCTACGGAAACCAGATCACGGCCTATCCGTGTTTAGGGTTTTTCCAGCTCAACAATGATGGTTTTGTCGGCGCCTGCGAGGCCGACTCCACCTCGACGATCACGATGTTGCTGATGTCGTACCTGACGGGCCGGCCCGGATACATCTCCGACCCGGTGATCGACACCTCCAAAAACCAGATCATCTACGCCCACTGCGTGGCCACCAACAAGGTCTTCGGCCCCTCCGGCAGGAGCAACGCCTACCACATCCGCAGCCACTCCGAAGACCGCAAGGGCGCGGTCGTTCGTTCGCTGATGCCGCTGGGCGAGATGACCACCACCCTGGAGTTCGACCCGGCCCGCCGGCAGGTGATCTTCCACCAGGCCACGACCGTCGCCAACATCGACGAAGACATGGCCTGCCGCACCAAGCTGGCCGCCGAGGTCAAGGGCGACATCGACAAGCTGATGAACTTCTGGGACCAGTGGGGCTGGCACCGCGTGACCGTTTATGGCGACCACAAGCGCCGCGTCCAGCAGTTCGCCGCGTTGACGGGCTTTGACATCATCGAAGAGGCATGATTCGGCAGGTGCAGGCGGCGACCGTGCGAAAAATCAGAATCCGTATATTTCGAGCGAAATTGGCATGTATGCACTGATCGCCATGTTCGCCGCGCTATTGGTGCTGGTGATCCTGCTCCGGCTCAAGGTGCGGCTGGGGCAGTCGATGGTACTGGCCGCCGTCGCACTGGCGATCCTGCTGAAGGTCGGCCCGACGCTGTTCTGTCAAACCTGGCTGGATGAATGGCATTCCAAACCTCTCAGCCAGACAACCGGCTATCTGTTCGTCTCGCTGGCGGTGTTGCTGTGCATGGTCAATGTCCTGGGCCTGGCCATGCGGGAAACCGGCGTGTCCGGCCAACTGGCCAGCGCGATGCAGGGCCTGTTCAAAAGTCGCCGCGTGGCGCTATCGATCATTCCGATGCTGATGGGCCTGCTGCCGACCCCCGGCGGGATCATGCTGTCGGCGCCGATGGTCCGCGATCTCGGCGACCGCGTCGGCGTCGATCGAACTCACTGCGCGGCGATCAACTACTGGTTCCGCCATCAGTGGGAAACTGTCTGGCCGCTCTTTCCGTCGGTGCCGCTCCTGCAGAGCATGCTCGGGATCCCGGCCCTGGTGCTGATCTCGCATAATCTGGCCATTACGCTCGCCGGGACGCTCGGCGGAATTATCTTTCTGCTCACCCGCGGAATCCCCCCGCGAAATCCCGAACACGACAACCGCGCCGGCGTCCGGAAAAACCTGCGGGACTTTCTCCACGCCTTCTGGCCGATCGCCGTCGTGGCGATTCTGTATGCGGCGATCAATCTCCCTCCGGCTGCGGGCATCGTCCTGGCGACCGCTTTGTTCGGGGTCTTTCATCGCCTTCCGTCAGCTCGATGGAAAGCCATCCTGCGCGAAGGATTGGAGCCCGATTTTGTCCTGCTGGTGCTGGGGGCGCTGCTGTTTAAGCTGATCCTTGAGGCCGGCGGTGCGATTCCCTCGGCGGTCGGCTTTCTCCAGGACCACCACACCCCGCCGATCCTTCTGATCTTTTTCCTGCCGTTTCTGGTGGGATTCCTGACGGGCGTAACGATGCCGACGGTGGCCATCACCTTCCCGTTCCTGATGCCGATGATCACCCGCGACGGCCAGATTCGAATGGGCCTGGAGACCCTGGCATTTTCCGGATTGATTTGCGGATTGATGCTCACGCCGGTACACTTGTGTCTGGCAATGTCCGCCAGTTATTTCCAGGCCCCTCTGGGTAAACTGATTCTCAGGTTGCTGGGTCCCGTCGCACTCGTCGCTGTGGCGGGTTTGGCGTCGGCTTGGATCTTTTCCTGACAAGGAGAACCACCATGAAAAGTCCGTTGGCTATGGTTTCCCGAAGCCGATCGCGTCGCGAAAGATTTCTCGTCTTCCTGCTGCGGGGCACCGGCATTGTGATGATGACGGCTCTGGTGTTCTGCGTCTGTCCGTTTGCGTGGATGGACTCCATCCACAAGGCGATGGGCCTGGGTCCCTTGCCGAATGCGCCCATCGTGCAATACCTGACCCGCTCGCTGTCGGGAATGTACGCCTACCTCGGCATGATGCTGTGGTTTCTGGCCGGCGATATCCGGAGACATCGAGGCACGCTGGCCTTTCTGTCCATCATGGGACTGTTGTTCAGCATCGCCATGATCTTTCTCGACTCTGTGGCCGGAATGCCTTGGTTCTGGACCGTGGGCGAAGGCCCCATGACGATCCTGCTCTGTGCGGTCTTGTTGTATCTGCTCGGGCGGGTTCCGTAAACATCCAATCGCCGGAACGGGTGAACTCCGGTCCGTTGACAGGTCGGGTTGACCCGATACAATTAGCCGAAACGCTGCATAATTGTTTGTGTAGTGTGTTTCGAATGCATGACTTTCTTCAACGAAAGGACGAGGTATGCGAAAACTTGGAACAATACTGACTCTGGTTGCCGTATTGGCCGCAATGACCCACGCCGCCGAAACCCGCAAGCTGCCCGTGGCGGATTATCTGGACAAAATGAAGGCCGGCTGGATCGGCCAGATGGCCGGAGTCGGCTGGGGCGCGCCGACGGAATTCCACTGGCAGGACAAGATTGGCCCGGCGGCCGAGATGCCCAAGTGGACCCCGGAAACGGTCAACCAGTTCGACCAGGATGACATCTATGTCGAAATGACCTTCCTGCGAACGTTGGAACTGTACGGCATGGATGTCTCGATCCGCCAGGCGGGGATCGACTTCGCCAACAGCGGCTATCCGCTCTGGCACGCCAACAAGGCCGGCCGCGACAACCTCCGCAAGGGGATCGCGCCGCCGGATTCGGGACACCCCAAGTTCAACGATCACGCCGACGACATCGACTACCAGAT
>PMBP01000093.1 GCA_003152975.1 Phycisphaerales bacterium
CAAAACATCCATTATCAATAGGAGCACTGGACATGATGTTAAGCAGATCAATCGGGTACGGCTTGATCGCCGTGGCCTTCATCGCCAAACGAGGCGGCGACGCATGGACGCAGGGAGAATTGATTTCCAAGGAATACGATATTCCCATCGAGTACCTGCTGAAGATCATGAATCAGCTCGTCCGGGCCGGCATCCTTCGCAGCAAGCGGGGACCCTCCGGCGGATATTCCCTGGCCAAACCCGCCAAGGACATCACGATGCTTGAGGCCATTGAGGCCGTGGACGGTCCCTTCCGTCGATCCTTTGACCTTGCCGGCCAGGCCAAAAAGAACCGTTTTGCCGGCCGCATGGATCTGGTCTGCCAGAAGGCCACCGACCAGGCCATCGCCATTCTGAAGAAGACCCGGTTTTCCGACCTGGTCTCCAAGGGTTGATACGCTCGATACATAATAAAAAACAGGCGCCGGTGTCCCCGTCGGGTCCGGCGCCTGTCTGCTTTAATGGGGATACTCTCGTCAGCGTTTCATATCCGCCGGGAGAAGACCTTTCTTGTGTCCGCCACCCCCGATCTTATTGGGGCTGTATTCACCGACGATATCCGCTTTGCTCTGGACGGGAATCTTGTCTTCCAGGCCCATGGCCCAGTAACACGCGTTGACCATCAGACGACGAAAACCCTCGTTTTTGAAATCATCCCCGTGCCCCATGGTCGTCGCGAACACCCGGGCGGCCTTGCCCGCCGTGCCCGTGTAGCTTTTCGTCCAGGCCACGGGAACGAGCTTTTTGTCCGGGTTGGGCTTGTCGGTCGAGTTCATCCCGGCCAGCACCTGCCCCAGGATTAGCGGCTTGCAGTCGCCCGCCAGCGTCGTCAACTCGTACACATCCGATGGTCCCCAGATATCCTGGACGCCCTTAACGATCGGGTGGGTTTCCATTCCCGGTGCGATCAGGCCGCGGGTACTTTCTTGTTGATGGACCCCGTAATGGTTGATCCAGGTTTCGCCAAACACCTGTCGCCCATAGCCGCCCTCGAAGGTCTTGTCTTGATAGCTATACTTGGCGTAAGGGCTGTCCTTGCGCTTGGCGTAGTTGAACGCATGCGTCGAGGTCCGCAGTCCCACAATGGGTTTGCCGGAGTTGGTGTAGTCGAGGATCCGTTTCATCTGATCGTCCGGCAGTTCCCGAAACCGCAGGAACATCACCATCAGGTCGGCGGTGTCCAGGGCCTCCAGGCCGGGAATATTATCGACAGTCGTCGGATCGATCTGGCCGTTTTCCTTGTTGATCGCGAACAGCACCGTACACTTGAACCCGTGTTGCGTGGCCAGGATCTTGGCAAGCATCGGCATCGATTCTTCCGAGCGGTACTCTTCGTCACCGGTGACAAAGACGATATGCTTGCCCTTGCCGGGGCCCTGCGCGCCCTCAAACACGATCCACGGCTCGGCCGATACCAGTCCCGTCATCAGACACACCAGGCCCGCCAGGAAACCCTTCCATTGTCTGGTCAACATCGAATAATCCTTTCCATTATCCCCGCCTGCAGATCACAGGGGCTTGATCCGGATGTCCTTGATGATGATCTTCATCGGCCCGAACTCCGCGCCCGGGTGGACCTGGAACCCGATCTTGCCGGAGTCGGTGGTGTCGTCGTTGACATCGGCCGTCTGCGTGCCGTTGAGCCAGATTTGCGTATGCTTGCCTTCGGTCCGGACCCGAATCGTGTTCCAGTCGTCGCGCTTAACCAGCTTCTCATCTTTGTTCATCGCCAAAAACATCTTTCCGGGGCAATAGAAGGTACCCGACCAGCAGACGGGATCCTTCCATTCGAGGATGTCGGCCTGGTAGGCCTTGTCGGGACCCTGGTAGCGGAACCAGACACCGCTATTGCACGGCCAGACGGCCTTCCAGACGACAGTCAGGTCGAAATTCTTGTAGGAGGCGGTGGTAAACAGGTCGCCCGGGGCGTTCTTGTCGCCCTGAGTCCCGACGAGCTGGCCGTCCACGACGGTCCACTTGGCGCCGCCCTCGGCCTTCCAGCCGGTCAGGTCCTTGCCGTTGAACAGGGCGATCGAGGCATCGGCGGGCTTTTCATTGATGCGGTTTTTGTCGCCCATCAGTTCGGCGACCTTCGGCTCCATGGCCTCAGCCCAGATCTTGTAGCCGGCCTCGTTGGGGTGCAGGAAGTCGGGCATGATTTCCTTGGGCAGCTTGCCGTCGGCGGCCAGGAATTTGTCGTTGATGTCCAGGTAGAAAATCGTCTTGTTGTCGGCGATCTTCGAGGCCAACTGTGACGCCTTGGCATTCTTTTCCCGCTGGGGCGACGGATCTGCATTGCGCGGGAAGATGGCCAGCATCAGGATCTTGGTCTTGGGGCACTTGGCCTGGATGAGCTTGCAGATGGCGACGATGCCATCGGCGATTTCCTCGGCGGTGTTGTCGGTGCCGTTGGAGTTGTTGGTGCCGATCATCAGGACCGCCAGCTTCGGCGAAATGCCGTCAAGATGGCCGTGTCCCAGCCGCCAGAGGACATGCTGGGTACGGTCACCGCCGAAGCCCATGTTGACGGCGTTGCGCGGGGCGTAGTACTGGTTCCAAATTGCCGGGACCCCTTCCCAGCCGTGGGTGATCGAGTCGCCGATGAAGATCAGATCGACGTNNGAGTCGCCGATCATGAGCAGATCGACATGCCCCTGCTTGACGCGCTCGTTGACGGCGTCGTTGCGAACGGTCCACCAGCTATGAAGATGCTGCGGCGTCGTTGTGGAATTCTGTGGGGGCTGAGCAAACAGGGTTTGGCATGACATAACGACAATGAGTGCTACCATCCAGAACCGACTTTTCATCTTATGTACTCCTCAAACTAAAAGACCGTTACTCTTCGATTGCACGACAGACACCAGCGTACCATGGTCGCCCTTGCGCGTCAAATGGCCGGCCGG
>PMBP01000076.1 GCA_003152975.1 Phycisphaerales bacterium
GTTGCACTCAAACGAACCGGCAAAGGCCGTGTCGTATCCTGTTTCACGATACCGCACGGCCTTCACCGTTACGCCCGCAGGAATGGTGTAGATGGCGCCTTCACCGCTCACCCATTTCTTGGCTTCATAGGTTTGCTCCCCCGAAATGGTCNNGCTGGAATTGAATTGGATCGTTTTGCCTTCGAGACTGTCGAATTGAATCCAAGGTTGGAAATGGCAGTTGTACGGCATCGTACAGACCAGTTTCCATGGCTGATCCTCGGAACGGGGCAGATCCTTGGATATACGGATATAGTCTTTTAGCCCATAGTCTTTGATTGCCGCGGCGACCTTTCGGGGAGTCGACCTCTCCCGCCTGGCAGCGTTCTGTGCGTTTGCCGGTTGAGCCAGCATCAGACATCCGACCAGCGACAACGCAGTCAACACAAGAACGATTTTGTGTACGATCTGCCGATTTATTATTCTGCTTATTTGCATTGTTATCAACTCTCCCTTTATCTGTCGGGGGGGATTCGTATTACCGGTCGAGCCAGATCCCTAGCCCTTTGTCTTTGGCTGCATTGTAAACCAGCGGAGCTACCGCCATGTCGTCCATGGCCAGCCCAAGATTCATCGCGATGATCCGCTGACTCTCATGGCTCCTGCGGGGCGCCTTTTGGATCGCCACATCTCCGAGGTCGTGAACCTGCTCTCGCGTCGGGATATGGCGGAAGTAACCGATGGACTGGTAGTAGAACATCTGTTTAACATCATCCGTGACAAACAGGTCCGCACCGTTCAGTGTTTGCGGTTTCCAATAGGAATCGAAGTCCACAGGGGCCGCAAACGCCCCCGGCTCAAACCACTCGTTTTCAATGACCGGTGAGGGCTCTTTGATGATCGGCCCGGCCGTAACGACAATATCCATCCGCCGGACCGAGTCAGCGGGCTCATTAACGACGATCACCTCCACTCCACAGCGGGCCGACATCTCTTGCGCATATCGCCGGACAGTGTCGTTGTCAATGTCGTAAGCGTGCACGCGCCGGATCGTGAAACGCCCGCACAGCGCCTCTAGGTTGCTGCGGCCCTGGACTCCGCATCCCAGGATTCCCACGCTGGCCGCGTTTTTACGGGCAAAGAAGCCCGCGGCGACGGCCGTCTTGGCTCCCGTCCGCTTGGCCGTAATCCAGCGGCAGTCCATGATGCAGTAGGGCAATCCCGTCTGTTCATCGTTGAGGACGATCAGTCCCGAAATCTGTGGGACATGGAACCGATAGTTCTCCGGGTAGGCGCCGATCCACTTCATGCCGGCGGCGCCGGTAGAGCGGATGTAGGCCGGCATGGCATGGATCAGGGCATTGGTCCGCGTATGGATGCCGATCTTCGAGGGCATCTCCACCTGGCCCTGACCCTTCAGGCGGTAGGCCGCATCGAGCGCGTCAATGATGGTTTTCATGTCAACACCGGCCCGCTCGACATCGTTGTTTGCGAGATACAGGATTCTATTGGGATCCATTCGGGTCCCTCCTTTGCCTGGATATATCGATTCGTCCATCCGGGTTGATGTGCACAAAGTCGCCATCGCACAGTCCGGAGAAATCCTCATCTGAAAGGAGCAATACGGGTACAGATTTGCCATAGAGTTCATCGGCCACGATCGATCCCAGCGCCATCGCCGAGTCAACCTGGGAATTGATGATGGCGGCCGGCGCGGTGCCGGCGCGGATACACTCCAGCAAGATGGCGCTGGAGGTGCTCGATCCTCTGCCGTTGGGAAAGACGAATATTTTCCCGGTGACAATCTCGCCGGATTTGTCGTGCCGGCGATCGATGATCTCCCCGGTTTCGGAACAGATTCCGCCCCAGAAGCTCAAAGGCGAGTTGGTGACCAGGGCCTCCCCTTGAGCAGATCCCGGAATGACGGCCCTGGCCTGAAGATGAATCGGTTTTCCGTTCTCGATCATACGCATCCCCTCACCGCCGAGTCCACGCACTGTCGCATCGAGCCGAACGCCACCCTGACGCCCAGTTCACCCGGTGCATAGTAGGCGCACTTGCCGGAGTTGGTCATGATCACCTTTGTCCCCGGCCCAAGAAGAGGCGTGTGAAAGACACAGGTATCGAGGGTAATTTCAACCCCAAAACCCTCAAACAGATCGAGCATCTTATTGTGTTGGATCAGAGAATATGAAGTGCGGCTAGTCTTGACGATAAATCGCGTCTCTGGAGCTATGTGTTCTGCCTGGCTTGTCCTGATGCATTCGGCAAGCTGGCGGAACTCGTCGAACGAAAAGTGCGGGCAGCCGAGAATCACCGCATCGAGATGCTCGGTCTTGGCAGCGGTGGACAACTCGCTTCGAGCGCGTTGGATATCCTGCGGCGTAACCTCAATCACCTGCCGCGGCTTGTCCCCATGGCATGCCTGATCGAGTGTGGCTGCTTCCGGGGTTATGCCCACCGCGTGAAACAGCATGACAGAACCGGAAGACGCCGCCGCGGCCCCCAATGCCTTGAGATTGTCGCCGGTTACCCCGGCAGACATTCCCACAATGATGGGGATCTGGTTGAGGGTTCGGACTCCGATCAGGTACCCCAGGGCCGAATAGAAATCGTCGCCTTGCATGGCCTCGGCTGGAATATCGGTTATCTGAAACAACACCTGCCCCTTGCGATTCTCATGCAGATGCAGGCCGCACCGGGGAACCCTGCCGGTGATGGCCGCGCAGATATCGTGAAAGTCCGCGTACCGGTTGGTTCTGGCCCCCAGGACCGAGTTGGCATACACGACCGCATTGGATTCGCCCCAGGCAATCTGCTGGCCGAATCGCGGGGTCAGATAGCTCTGATAGGGAGCACAGGTCCATGTGGGGATGCAACCCATGGATTCATAGGCCCTCCCCTGGCGGATTGCCTTCTGGGCAAAGGACGAGTCGATGTTGAACTTCCGCCAGTTTTGAAGGTCCAGCGGTCCCATGCTCAAGGTGGTCGGGATCGAAACCTTGGCGCCCTTTCCGGCCAGCGTCTCGGCAAAAAGCAGGCTCGATTCGCTCAGCAGGCCGCATCCGTCGATGTGGGCCTGAGTCACATCCATCAATTCCGTTACGCCGCAGGCCTCGGCAAGACGCACGACAATCCGCATCGCCATTTGACAACCGGGTCCGAAATGCCCGTCCAACATCTGCTGATCATTTCTGCTAAGGTGCACCGTCAAGTCAGACTCCCAATTTTATCGGCCTTCATTAATTTCAGCGTTAACAGTTCCAGTAATGCCAGAACTATTGAGGGACAATTTCCTGGCGCGTTACGATCGGGACATAGCCAACCTCAAGTCCCGCCGGTGGTGTCACCAGCAGGGCCGGGTCGAGTGTCGCCAGCGTTCCGCTGCTGGGGGGAGCCATGTAGTCCCGGTCGATCGGCCAGCTTGCATGGATTTTTTCTACGAAGGATTGCAGCCTGGATTTTTTGTCGTTGCTCCAACCATATTGCTGGAACGACGGCTGATCGACAAAACGATACCAGGAATAGGTGACCTTGGAGCCGTCGGCCAGTTGGACGGTGAACGGCCCACGCGCCGGGCCGGGATTGCCCCAGGCGCCGCCGGCAGGGGAGGTGTAGGGGCTGCCCGCTTTCGCCAGCGTGAACTCTTTCGACAGGAGCTGAGTCTCCGCGGGCAACTCCGTGGCGGATACGGATACGCGCTCATTCCCGACAAGCTTGTAATACTGGGGGAACGAACCTTTGGGACGGATGTCGCTGTTGAACCATTCCAGGCCCCAGACATTGCCCTCATAAATTTTGGTGTCAAAAACACGCTCGACACCGGACATTTTCTTTCCGGCCTGGTCGAATCGCGTGGTGTGCGTGGTCAGCTTGGATTTCCAGGCGCCTTTTTCGTCGAATTGTCCCGAGCAGGCCGAGCCTCCATCCCGCCACGACTTGAAGGCGTCATACAGGGCCGCCTTGGAGTAATAAATCACATCCTGCACCAGCAGGGTTCTTCCCTGATCGTCCACCGGGAACTCGAGTTTAGGTATCTTCGAATAGACGACACCTTGTGCGTCTTTGGACTCGAAGCAGGGCACGGTGTTGATTTCCATGGCCCCGCCGCCCATATTTCCCGGCCTGGCGTCGAGCCCCCGCCCGTAGATAAAGGGATAGTTGAATAACTTGCCGATCTTGCTCCAGGTTTCCGGGATATAATAAGCGATCGGCCCTTTGAAATTGGCCGCACTGAGGAAACAGGTCCAGGCCTGATCGCCGGTGGGAGGGTCCCCCGTAGTGGGTTCGGTAAAAGGCAACGCCATGTAGGTGTACCCCAGAAATTTGCCGTTGGGATTTCCCTCGAAAGGCAGGGCGTCCGGCGGGATCAGCAAACGGTTGCTCAGTTGGGCGATGCCCAATTGATTGTCCGGCAAGGCCTTGTCGCTGTAGAAAAACGACCACCCGGGAGAGCCGACCTCGTAGTCGTAACATTGCGGGGTGGCATTCATGCTGAATTTCGGAGGCCCATATCGGAATCGATTGCCGGCCCAATAGCCTAGGCCGCCCTCGACGGTTTGGAAGACACTGTCCCAGGTCGGTCCGCGTTCGGGCCAGTTGTCCCGGGCCAGCGTGCCGATCGGGGCCAGCGGGGTATCCTTGTTGTCGGAGTTGTCCGGCGTGATCCACGCGCTAGGCAGGCCGATCTGAAAATCGGCAATCGGTTTGGCGATCAGCGGCCAGACCGCGGAATAAAAGCCCATGCCCGCACTGTAGTGGGTACGGTCCGGCGGCCGGGATGCGTCGAAGCCGATGTACCCGTGCAGGCCGTTGAAATGGGTCGTAACGACTCCTGCCTGGACCTCTATTTTGTCCGCTGTATTTTCCTGGGCCAGGCATATCGAGGGCAGAAAGATCAAGGTCAGGACAACCGGCAAAGAATTTTTCATTAGAGTCTCCAATCGTTATTGTTCAGGGTCAACCACTCCTGTTATTGGTCGGGTTAATTTTCACTGATCACTCGGGCGTCGGCCCAGTTCCCCAGGACTTGGTCACCTTCGAAAACCAGCATCAGGCACTGTACGCCCTTGACCTCAATGTCGATTTCCCTGGCGGGAGAATCCTTCTTCAACTGCCCGCTGTCCCACAGGACCCGGTTGGAAAAGAAGTCACCATTATATACTCGGAATCGCCCCTTAGAGTCGTCCTTGGACGATTCGTCGATCGCCACAACCGCACGGAAACGATGGGCACGGCCATCGACCTTGAACATCACGGAACACTTGCCCTTACACCCGATTCCTTTTTTGAATGTCTGGCCGCCAACATGGATCGGATTACCACCAATTACCGTATCGTAGGCAGGCGCGTTGTCGGCTTTCCATATGTAGTACAGATCACTCAGATAGGTTTCCCCTTGACGAGTCACCGTGTATTTCTCCAACGGCATGGTCGCGGGGGTTGGAAGAGAAGGTCCGGGCCGGCCTACCTTGATCATTCGGTGCTCGTGCTGGCCGAGGCCCTGGGCCGTGAAGGAATCCTTGAATTCCCCCAGGTCCTTGCGCGCCCAAAGGTCTCGCACAGGTTGAGTCCCCGATAGACCGACCTTGTCCCATCGCACCGTGATGTCCGCCTTATTGCGGCCTTTGTTCAGGAGCAGGACGGCCGTCGTCCCTTCGGAGAGCGGTTTGTTATAAACCTCGCAACCCTTCTCATGGAGGATCCTGTAACCCTGGACCCCGCGCCGATCCTGATTCACGGCGATCACCTCGGGCGCCGTCAGGACCTTGCGAACCCCGTCACTCATCGAGCGGAGGTCGTTGCCCGCCATCAGGGGCGCGGCAAGAATACACCACAGACTGAAGTGTGCTCCATCGGCGATCTCTTTGCGGTTATCGTCCAGATCTTTCAGATTGCCGACCTGCATCATGTCCGGATCGTTCCAGTGTCCGGGTCCAGCAAACTGCCACAGCCCGTTAAAGGCCGGATGGATGCATTGATCCCCGCCGGATGTATTGGCGCTATGATATACCGAATCCATCCAGGGATAGATGTCTCCGGAGGTTCGCCATAGCTGGGCCGCATCCTGTCCGCCCCAGGCCCAGGCCCCGTTGCCAAAATCGGATATGCTCAGGACCATGGGCCTGCCCGTCTCGGTAATGGATTTCCGATAGAGAAAATAATCGTCATAGCTGAACCGGCCGTTGTTCTCGGCAAAGCAGCTATCCAGTTTGATGTAATCCACCCCCCAGGATGCAAAGATTTTCATGTCCGCCTGTTCATGTTTGAGACTGCCCGGAAGCCCCTGACAGGTCAAATGGCCGCGATCTTCATAAATCCCGAA
The DNA here is from genome assembly GCA_003152975.1 of Phycisphaerales bacterium. Lineage (GTDB taxonomy): Bacteria > Planctomycetota > Phycisphaerae > Sedimentisphaerales > Anaerohalosphaeraceae > FEN-1350. Next base: position 6,305 of record PMBP01000076.1, read on the forward strand.
CTTCAGTCCCTTGCCGTGAAGGTAATCTCCGATGGCTTTCATGCCGCCGGGAAACTTGACCGGGTCAGCGACCAGATTCCCATTGTCGTCGCGATTCTTGGCCATCCAGCCGTCGTCGAGTACGAGGTAGGAATATCCGGCATCTCTCATTCCGGAGCTGACCATAGCGTCTGCGATTTGCCGGATTATCTGTTCGTCGATTTTGGCTTCAAAGGCATTCCAACTGTTCCATCCCATGGGTGGAGTAGGAGCCAGATCGGTGAGAGAATTGTCGGCCGCTGTCTCCTGGCCCGTGTAGATCGATTTGATCTTCCATCCCCTGACATTCGCCGCAATATCCCCGCCCTTGCTGAACAGGGTGATGCCGACATTGTCCTGCGCGTGCGGGTGCATGTAAACCGCGGCCTGGCGATCGTTGACGAAGACCTCGATCATGGCTTTATCCAGGAAGATGCGAAGATTCAGGTCCTCGCCTTTCTTGAGCTCAAACGGGGGCGCAATCTCGCCCATGGCAACGGTCTTGTTTTCTGGCGTAACGGTGATCGGAAACCCCTTGCCCTCATTATCGCAGAATACGCTGATCCCATATTCTGTGGCGCTGGTGGGTTTGATTGTAACGCTCAGCTCAAGGGTATCACCGGACAGGGTCTGGAGCTTGCGGCTGCTATCGCTCTTGACGGCGAAGTCCCCTTCCTCCTTCGGGTCATAACGGAGCTTCTCCAACTCCCGCAGCGGCTTGATGTGCAACACGCCATCCCTGGGCAAGTCAAGCTCTCGCGGCAATGACTGGATCGCGCTTTGGGCGCCCTGCAGCCGGCACCAGGCCCACATGACACGGCGGCCATCCGGGGTCAGCAGGGATTCCGGTGCGAAGAACTCCCCGTCCCGCCAGTTCATCATCGCGTGGAAATCGGGAAGGTACTTCTCGTCCTTGAAGTCGCCCAGGTAGTATCGGCACCCCATCCCATGACTGATGCAAAGCAGCATCCACTTGTCGCCTATCTTGAACATGTTGGGGCACGAGACATCTTCGTTTTTGTTGACCCCCAGATCCGGCATGTCGTCGTGCAGCAACAGACCCAGATACTCCCACTGTTCCAGATCCGACGATTTCATCAGATGAGGCGGACCGCCGCCGGAAATTGCATAATAGGTATCGCCGTTCAGCCAGCAGTCGGGATCCCACATCCGGATTTCGGCCACCTGTCCGGCTTTTGTCCTGGGCTTGACCGCAACGGGCTTGGTCCATTGATCCAACTGATCGTCCAGGCCAAAGGCGATGAAGTTGTTATCCGCCCCCTGGCCATGATAGATCATGGCCGGCCGGCCGTCTTTGGTGAAAAATCCCGTCCCGCTGAACATGCCGTGACCCGTATTGGGTTTGACAAGGACGGTGGGGTGCCACTTCCAGGTAACCATGTCCTCGCTGGATACATGGGCAAACGCAAAGCCATGGTTGTTTCGGTAAATATAGTGCAGATGATAGAGGCCCTTGTAGAAGTAAGCGGGATTGGGATCGCCCGGCTCGCCAACGCCCGGGCCCGGATGGGCAAGATGATAGGTTAACCAGTTGGCCGGAACAGGATTTGGCATGGCTGGCGTTTCCGCAACATAAGGAGCCACCGGAGCCCGCGCATCCTGGTCACGAGTGGCCATCCGCGCGTCCTCTTCAGACACAGTAGCGACCAGAACCGACTCTTCGCCCAGAATCAGTTTGCCATCGGCAAGCTTGGCGCCTTTGGCCAATACGCTGAATGCAAATCGGCCAGCACGGTCCTGGACCTTGTCTCCCTCGAAATCCCACCAGGCGTAGGGTATAATTTCGGATTTCCGGTTCGGTTGTAGCGATTGGATCTCATAGACAGTCAAGGCTCTGTCGTAAATGCGGGCATCTTCGATGGCCCCGGAGATTCGGCCGCCTCCCGCTCCAACATGCCTCAATCCAAAAACGGCGATATTGTTCGGCGGGCTCAACAGATCGATATTCTTCGCCGGATAGGCGGCATAGCGTGTACCATTGCGGTAAATCTGGATTTCGTCACCCTTATAAACAATGGCCATCTGGACCATCGTCTTGCTGTCGGCCGTCTCGGGAATATTGGATTCCTGGGTTTTCTCCGTACGCTTGTAAAAATCGCTGCCGGCCATCCACTTTCCTTGCCGCACCTCGCCAAAGACGATGCCGTCAAACTGATCGCCGCTCTGGATCGTTAGCGCGCTGCCGCCCCGCAAGGTCAGATCGGCCAGAGCGACCCAGGCAACGAGGGTCTTGTCGGTCTTGCCGGAATCCGCGCCGTAAAGAAAAGGCGCAATCCATCCAATCGCCAGGATCATTATAATGGTTTTCATTGTGCCTCTCTTCCGATGGATTCCATGGGATCTCAACTCGCAAAATGCCAGCCAACTCCGGATTCATGCGGCCCGTATCATAAGAGAGGTCCGGCCCAAAAACCAGTTCCTATTGTGGCTTATTTTCCAAAATCGGGACATTGCAGAAGGTCAGGGCGGCGATGCCGTTTTGGCCCCAGAGAAGCCGATCCTGGCTCCAGTCAGTCTCTTTAAGATAAGTGATCTTGCGGGCCGCGGAGGCCTCCTTCAACTTCAGCGTGATCCCATTCCCTGCCGCTGCGCCCGAGGCGACTTTTTCCTTTGTTTCATCCAGGTAGAATTGACTGATGAGCGAATCCATCCATACCACCGGCTGGTCAAACTCCAGGACAATCGAGTCTTTCGCGGCGCCGGTATAGTATGCCCGCCGGAGATTGGGCGATGTGATGGAAGCGGCGGGCACCTTGCCATAGTTGTCCCTCTCGATGATGGGCTCAATGAGGCACGCAAATTCCGCCCATCCCGCCAGAGGATAATGGCAGGGCCCGGCCGGCTTGATCCCCAATGTTGCCATGACATCCATGTGCGAGAAAAGACGGGGCAAGGTCCGCTGCATCTCGCGGATCATATCTCCGCATCCGCTGGATCCTGACATGCTGCAGGAGTCGGGCCAGATCTGGAAGACATAGTAGTGTTGAATGTTCGGGAAGTCCTGCCTCCATGCCGCCGCCATTTCAACAAAATACTGCTGATACGACTTCCAATCAAAGTCGCCGGTGGGAGCGGAAGATCCCTGGTTGTTTTCGCCCTGGTGCCACAGGATGCCG
>PMBP01000206.1 GCA_003152975.1 Phycisphaerales bacterium
TTGCATGGGGCTGACCAACGAGACCGTCAACCAACTGATGAGCCGCGATGATATCATCCGTTGCGGCAACTGCTCGCGGATCCTGGTACTCAAGGAAAGCAACGAATAAGCGGTTGGCGCCGGAGGGTCCGAACGCGGATCCGGCCGGTTCGGGGGGCAGGCGCTCAAGCCAGGGCAGAGAGGCAAACCGTGAACGAATCCATCCGAATCTTCACCGACGGCGGCAGCCGCGGCAATCCCGGCCCGGCAGCGGGCGGGTATTTTCTGACGCATCCGCAGGGCAGGATCATCGAAGGCAAGGGCGTCTTTCTCGGCGAGGCGACCAACAATGTCGCCGAATACAATGGCCTGATCGCGGCGCTGGAGGCGGCGACGCGGCNNTACCGCGTCAAGAACGAGGGACTCAAGCCCCTCCATGCCCGATGCATCGAACTGCTGGCCGGCTTTCCCTCGTGGAAGATTCAGCATATCCCGCGCGAGAAGAACACCCACGCCGACCAGATTGTCAACCAGGCCCTGGACCGCGCTGCGGATTTTGTCTGGAAGCCGTCCAAGCATCCGGTGGCCGACTGGGGCGGCAAGCGGATCCGGCTGGGCGTGCTGATCAGCGGGGGCGGGCGAACGCTGATGAACCTGCAGCATCAGATTCAGGCGGGCACACTGCCGGCGGAGATCGCGGCGGTGATCTGCTCGCGATCGATGGTCAAGGGCATCGATCGGGCGCGGGAGCTGGGCTTTGTGCCGGTGATCGTGCGGCGAAAAGATTTCGACGACATCGAGGGCTTTAGCGAGCGGCTGGCCGAAACGCTGGATGCGGCGAAAGTCGATCTGGTTGTGCAGGCCGGATGGCTGTGCCTGTGGAAGATCCCGCCGCGGTACCAAGGCAAGGTGATGAACATTCACCCCGCCCTGCTGCCGAGCTTCGGCGGGCAGGGGATGTGGGGCCATCATGTGCACGAGGCGGTGCTCAAGGCCGGCTGCAAGGTCAGCGGATGCACGGTCCACTTCTGCGACAACGAGTATGACTCCGGGCCGATCATCGTGCAGCGGTGCTGCGAGGTGACCGACGACGACGACGACGACACGCTGGCCGAGCGGGTTTTTCAGCAGGAGTGCATCGCGTATCCGGAGGCGATCCGGCTGTTCGCGCAGGATCGACTGCGGATCGTCGAGGGCCTCGTCAAGCGAATGGAGCCGGCGGCGGAGCGGACCTGATTGGGAAACCCGGATCAGTTGCAGATATATAGGTTCTTGAATAACTACATTCAATGTGGGGAATAGCATGAAACCATATCTTGTTACGCCAATGGTACTCCTGGTGGTCGGTTCGGCGTCCTGGGCGCAGGATTTGTCGCCGCAGACGGCCGCGTTGAAGATCGACGCCTCGAAAAAGTCGGCCTTCCCGATTACGAAAAATCTCACCGGAAAATTCAGTGAACACTTATTCTTCAACATCACCAACGGCATCGACGCGCAGATTCTGCTGAACGCCACGATGGCCGAGTATCCGTTCAAGGCGGGCGAATCGCCGGACGGCATCGCCCTGTTTCAGAGCAATCGCAAGCAGATCGAGCAGGAGATCCTGCGAATGGGGCCGCGGTGGGGCTGGCCGACGGATCAGCTCGATGGCCTCATGGCCGCGTACAATGACGCGTTGGCGTGCTGGTGGACCAAGGTCGGGACACCGACGACCAGCCCGGACACCAATCCCTCCGGCGGGCGGGCGCAGCGGATCGAGTGTTCCGGGGCCGGGCAGGGGATCGCGCAGTGGTGCTATTTGCCGCTGCATCGGACGCGGAGATACGAATTTTCGATTTATGCCCGCAGCCATTCGGCCAAAACGCTGATCGTTGAGCTGACGCAACAGGGACAGGACAAGCCGTGCGTCGTGGCCAAGGTGGCGGGGTTGTCGCCGGAATGGAAGAAGCTGACCGGCTCGGTGGAGATCCCGGCCGAATGCGGCAAGGACGCGGCGTATCGCTTCGCGGTGACGACGGAATCGGCGGGTGGAGTGGTGATCGGACGGATCGAACTGTTGCCGGGGGACCATGTCAACGGAGCCGACCCGGATGTGATCGCGCTGCTGAAAGCGTCGCGGCTGCCGATCCACCGCTGGCCGGGCGGAAATTTTGTCAGCGGGTATCGCTGGAAGGACGGGATTGGCCCGGTCGAACAGCGGCCGACGCTGCCCAACTACGCGTGGGGCCAGGTGGAAAACAACCGCTTCGGCACCGACGAATTCGTGGCATTCTGCCGGGCCGTCGGCTGCGAGCCGATGATCTGTGTCAATGCCGGCAGCGGCACGCAGCAGGAAGCGGCCGAGTGGGTCCAATACTGCAACGGCTCGGCCGACACGCCGATGGGCAAGCTCCGCGCCGCCAACGGCCACGCCAAACCGTTCAATGTGAAGTGGTGGGCAATCGGCAACGAGATGTTCGGCGAGTGGGAACGGGGCTACATCCCTCTGGATAAGTACGTCGAGCGCCACAACGAATTCGCCAAAGCGATGTGGGCTGTCGATCCCAAGATCACCCTCGTCGGCTGTGGCGCTGTGGGTCCGTGGGATGAGGGGATGTTCGCTCACTGCGCCGACAACGTGAGCGCCATGAGCGAGCACTTCTACTGCCAGGACCGCGTCGGTGTCATGGCTCACACCCACCTCGCCGCCGGCCATGTCCACCGCATCTGCCAGGCTTATCGTGACTATCGCCAGACGATCCCGCAGCTCAAAGACAAGAAGATCGACATCGTCATGGACGAGTGGAACTACTGGTACG
>PMBP01000280.1 GCA_003152975.1 Phycisphaerales bacterium
AATGTGGACTTCCCCACGATCCAGGTCTCCGCATCGCTTCCGGGAGCCAGCCCGGAAACCATGGCCGCCGCCGTCGCCACGCCGCTGGAACGCCAGTTTTCCACCATCGCCGGCATCGATTCGATGACCTCCTCCAGCGCTCTGGGCAGCACGCAGGTGACCTTGCAGTTTGACCTTACCCGGAATATTGACGCCGCCGCCCAGGATGTCCAGGCCGCCATCGCCCGGGCCGTTCGGCAATTGCCGCAGGACATGCCCAGCCCGCCGTCGTACCAGAAGGTTAATCCGGCCGACCAACCAATCCTGTTTGTCGCTCTGACGACGCCCTTGCTGCCTCTGTCGGAGTTGAATGAATACGCCGAGACCCTGATGGCCCAGCGGATGTCGATGATCAGCGGCGTGGCACAGGTGATGGTCTATGGTTCCCAAAAATTCGCCGTGCGCGTTCAGCTCGATCCCGTCGCGCTTTCCAGCCATGCCATCGGAATCAACGAAGTCGCCCAAGCCATCCAGACCGGCAATGTCACACTTCCCACGGGAATCCTTTATGGTTCGCATCGATCGTTTACGATTCAGGCCAACGGCCAACTCAACAATGCCGAGGAGTACCGCCCCCTGATCGTGACCTATCGCAACGGTTCGCCGGTACGGCTCGGTGACATTGCCACCGTCACCGACAGCGTCGAAAACAACAAGGTGGCCGCCTGGTATGTCAAACCCGACGGCGTTCAGCGATCCATCATCCTGGCCATCCAACGGCAACCCGGAACCAACACTGTCGAGGTGGCCGACGCCGTCAAGCGGCTGCTGCCCACCTTCAAGGACCAGTTGCCCGCCTCGGTCTCGATCGATATCATGTACGATCGTTCCATTCCCATCCGCAACTCGGTCAGCGATGTCGAGTTTACCTTGCTGCTGACCCTGGGACTGGTGGTGCTGGTCATCTTCCTGTTTCTGCGGAATGTCTCGGCCACCGTCATCCCCAGTCTGGCCCTGCCGATGGCCGTTGTCGGCACCTTTGTCGTGATGTATCTGTGCAATTACAGCCTGGACAACCTGTCGCTGATGGCCCTGACCCTCTCGGTTGGTTTCGTCGTCGATGATGCGATCGTGATGCTGGAAAACATCNNCCGCCACATGGAGATGGGCAAACCGCCGCTGCGTGCCGCCCTCGAGGGTTCGCGCGAGATCGGCTTTACCATCGTCAGCATGACCATCTCGCTGGCGGCGGTCTTCATCCCGATTCTGTTTATGGGCGGCCTGATCGGCCGGCTCTTCCGCGAATTTTCCGTCACCATCGGCGTGGCTGTGCTGGTCTCGGGTTTTATCGCCATGACCCTGACTCCGATGCTGTGCAGCCGTTTTCTCCGGAATCAAGAAGCGATCCGCCACGGTTGGCTCTACAACCTGTCGGAGGCGATCTATCGCTGGATCCTGAAGTTCTACGAATATACCCTCCGCTGGGTACTGGCCCACAAGCCCGGCGCGCTGCTGGTCGCATTGGCGATGTTGGCCGGCACGGTCGTTTTATTCGCGTGGATTCCCAAGGGCTTTATCCCCGGCGAAGACCGGGCCTACTTGTTCGGTTTCACCGAGGCTGTGGAAGGCATTTCGTATAAGTCCATGTTCGAGCATCAGCAAGCCGTGGCTGAGTACCTGCGGACCAAGCCCGAAGTCGAGGCCTTCATGTCCAGCGCCGGGGCCCGCGGCACCTCCGGCAGCAATACCGGTGTTCTGTCGGTGCGCCTTACACCCAAGAGGACCCGCCAGCATTCCGCCGACGAACTGGTGAACATCTGGCGGCCGGGGCTCAATTCCATTCCCGGTATCCGCGTGTTCCTGCAGAATCCTCCGACCATAGCCATCGGCGGCCGCATGGCCCGCAGCCAATACCAGTTCACCCTCCAGTCCCCGGACACCCAGACCCTGTACAAATACGGCGATCTGATGGAGCAGAAAATGAGGGAGCTGACCGGCCTGCAGGATGTCAGTAGCGACCTGCGGATGAAAAATCCCCAGGTCAATGTCCTCATCCGGCGGGATCAGGCCTCCGCGGCCGGCATCACCGCCGCCCAGATCGAATCGTCCCTGGCCAACGCCTATGGTTCAAGTCTGGTATCCACGATTCTGGCCCCCAACAACCAGTACTATGTGATCCTCGAACTTCAGGATGAAGATCAATTGGATCCGTCGGCCCTTAACAAACTCTATATCCGCTCCAGCCGCGGCGAACTGGTCCCTCTCAGCGCGATTGCGGATTTATCCACCGGGGTCGGTCCTCTGACGATCAACCACCAGGGCCAATTACCTTCCGTCACGATCTCCTTTAATATGTCCGCGGGCGTGTCCCTTGGCGAGGGGATGAATCGCGTCAACCAATTGGCCAGGGAACTGTTGCCGGACACCATCAGCACAAGTTATCAGGGAACCGCGCAGGCCTTTCAGTCGTCAATGAGGGGTTTGGGTATGCTGCTGATCCTGGCGATCCTGGTCATCTACATGGTGCTGGGCATCCTCTACGAAAGCTTCATCCA
>PMBP01000102.1:0-3421 GCA_003152975.1 Phycisphaerales bacterium
AAAAGGAGTCCATCGTCCGGGAGTTAATGGCGTGGCAGGAAAGCGGCCGAATCCATGTGGATGCCAGAGACCAAAGCAGTGGGCTATTCTATGAACACTGGCAAACCTTCAGCTCCGGTCGTAAGGCGTGGTCTTATTACATTCCGTAGGGGAAACAATGGAACAAACCAATCCAACCACCATGCAGATCGATCGATCCGGAACTTTTGAGAAGGTCCCGGATTGCAGAGGGGCTTTGATCCGCCTGTCTATTTTGCTGGGGTTGTGGGGATGGATGTTTTGGCCCGAGATAGCCCAGACCCTGCGTTTGGCTCTGGGACAAAGCGATACCGTACACCTGGCGGTGCTACCGGTGGCGGTCCTCTTGGTATTGCTCGCTCGCCGAAAAGATTACCTGGAATCTCTCGGCCATGGATCCGCGTNNGGATTGTTGTTTTTTGCCTCGATGTTATGGCCCTTTTCGTTTGGGTATTTCCGGCTGATGTCTTTGGGGGTGGTACTGATGGGCCTGGTTGCAGCGGCCAGCGGGATGGCCATGCTGAGGCGATGTCTGCCGATTCTGGTGTTGCTGGTTCTGGCCGTTCCGGTGGGGCAACGATTGTACGCCAGTCTCATCATTCGGCCTGAAACCTATACGGTTCGAGCGACAGCGGGCCTGCTGAACTACCTTCCCGGTCTGAAAACGACAGTTCGCGGAAAAGACATCCTGTACTCAAGATCGGCCACGGAGGGAGCGATAGCCCTTGGAGAATCGAATCGCGGGGCCCGCCTCCTAGTGTCGTTTGCCTTTCTCGGCGCCTGGATGGCGGTTTATCGTCATCGATCTCCGTGGCGGCTGTTGTTCGTGGCAATTGCGGGAGTGGGAATCATCCTTGTGTGCAACCTGCTACGACTGTTGTCCTGGGGCGTGGCACAAGTGTATGTATGGCCCGATCCAGTCAGTCTCTGGCCGCGGCAGATTTCCGCGGTCGTATCGTTGGCGGCGGCGTATGTGTTGTTTGCGGCGGCGTGTACGATGCGCGTGCGGCTCTTTGTGGAAGAAGAAGGTCCGGACGATCCGGCCGAGGCAGGAAAGGACGGTGGTCATGTTTCACCGAAAAATTCGAGCAGGACATAGCGATTGGATTATCGGTCCGTTTGTCGCCGTAGCAGGGTTGATGGTGTTATCCATCCTGTTTGTACGGCCGGCAACCGCATGGCTTGCGCGGCATTACGCCAAGCAATCTGCTCCGATTCGATGTCCCTTGCGCCAGTTTAACTTCTCAGCAATGCCCTCCTTCCGACAGGGATGGAAGGTATCCATGGAAGATCTTCCATCTGATGATATCGGAACGCGGGAATACATTGCGGCCGGATTGNNGCCTGTCAACCGGCCTTGTTTGTCACCTATTACAACGAACCCGGCGACAATGTTCCCCATACGCCCGATGTCTGCTGGAGACAATCCGGATATGTCGTCAAACAGATGTCAACCGTCTCGATTCCGACCCCTCAACTTGGGTCTGGCCAACCTTCCGTCAACACCATTCTCCTTGTCATGGAGGGGGAAAAATTCGATGCGGTGAACCTGCATCTGTTCCTGGCGGAAGGTCGATTCTTCTCCAGCCGCAACCAGGTCCGCTGGCAACTTTCCCGACCCGGGAATACCCATACTTACTTCAGTAAGATTGAAGTTGCCGTCAAGATCCAACGAGGGAGCGATCCCGCAGCGGCTATTGAACTGGGCACGCGACTGATGTCGGAAGCATTACCCGTCCTGATGCGGGATCATTTCCCCGGCACCGAATAGAATCAGCGTCGAGAATCGTGGGCGGGGTCGGATACGGTCGCGGAGGCGGCCGGTCGTGAGCGGGCGCGTCGCCCAAGAAGCCATGAACCCGCGGCATGAGCCGACACGATTACCAGGATACACGCGGCCACAAGCCAGACATATCCGATCGGTTCGCGGACCGGAATCGGGATATCCGAGACCGTAAGGGTTTGTCCTCCGTCCAATTCGACGGTAACCTGTCCCTTTCCCAGCACGGCCCCATAGCTGCTGACGCGCATGGAGAATCGGCCCGTACCGCCGGGACGGATCGATCGTGACAATTTGTCCGTCCAGATATGAAGCATTTCCCCCTCGATCTCCTTCTCCCACCCGTCCGGCACGATGTAGAAATAGGTTCCGTGCTGGGGGATCCGAATCCCCAGGATGGCTCTTTCACCGCGGTTCTCGAATACATAACTGAATATGTCGGACTTGACCTCTGCCACAATCGTCACCGGATCGGTTGCCGGCGGCTCGGCGTATCCGCAGGAAACGCCCAGCGGCATGAGCGTCAAGAGGACCCGAATCCATGACAAGGGATTGTTCCCCGGCCTGAGGCCATACAAGGATATCCGATGTTCACGATCCATTGTCATGCTGTCCAACGCTCCGAGGAAACCCGATCGCCGCTTCCGTATCCATGAGTCTTCATTCATTATTCTACCGATCCATAGGAGGTTGAACAAGTGATATATGTTCGGAAAACTCCCTTTGCCCGGGCGTTCCGGCATATCAGTTGCCTCCGGCTTGATACCGTATTCAGCTTAGCAGGATTGACCTCTCTTCGATGTCTCATCGGAAAATCCCGTTTCTTCCTTGACATCTCGCCACGGGTGGTTTTCTTTGGTGCCAGTCATTGTGTCGGGGGGGGATTGCCAGAAAACAATCGCCCCCGAGGAACACGAGAAATCGCCATTTGGATTCGAATGCGAAGGGTACAATATGGTCCAAACAACCAACTCCGTGGAAACGCTTGCCAACATCGGCCCGGCGATGGGGCGAAAATTGCGATCAATCGGGATTGAGACGAAACAGCAATTTTTGCGGCGCGACCCATACAAAATCTACGCCGAGTTGCTGGCCAAGGTTGACCCCTCGCTGTGCCGCTGCGTGTTGGCCAGCCTGGTCGGGGCCAAAAAGGGCGTCAAGTGGCACCGGGTGACCCAAGAGGCCGCCGCCCAGTTCCAGCGAAAATACCCCAACCACGAATGGGCGAACAAGTGCTGACTGAACCGGATGAACACTATATGAAAATCGCCATCGATCATGCCTTCATCGCCGAAGACAACGGCGATGTGCCGATCGGGTGCGTGATCGTCTATGAGGGGCGGATCGTGGCCAAGGCCTACAACCAGCGCGAGCAGCTCCGCGATCCGACGGCCCACGCCGAGATCATCGCGCTGACCCAGGCGGCCGAGGCGGTCGGTTCGTGGCGGCTGCACGGCTGCACGGTGTTCGTGACGCTGGAGCCGTGCCCGATGTGCGCCGGGGCGCTGGTGCTGGCGCGGGTGGACCGGTTGGTCTATGGCTGCGACGACCCCAAGACCGGGGCGGTGCGGAGCTTGTACAACATCGTGCAGGATCCGCGGCTCAATCACCGCGTCGAGGTGA
>PMBP01000102.1:3531-3776 GCA_003152975.1 Phycisphaerales bacterium
CACCGTTGCGCTGACCTTCTTTTCGATACGGTCGCGGGCGACGCGATCGAGTTGCTTGAGGTCCTCGATGTCGGCGAACTTGTCTTCATCGCCAATGTTGGTGTAATCGGCGATGATCACATTCTTGACATCCTTGCCGCCGGTGACGGCCCGCACAAAACCGGCACAGCCGCAGACATTGGTCACCACGCAGATGCCGCCGAAGCTAAGGGGCTCGAGCTGGGCGATGCCGAAGGGTTCGTAGA
>PMBP01000496.1:0-2417 GCA_003152975.1 Phycisphaerales bacterium
GCGTCGGCATAGACCAGCCCGCACCACTGCACCGGCTGGCCGAACCAGACGGGTGCACGCCAGTTGGTCGCACACAGCACCGCGATGGTCGCATACTCGCCCACACGGCCCGCCGTTGGGTTGCTCAGATACACAAACGGTACGCCCGTCCACGCCCAGTAGCGGGCCTGTTCTAGGTGCTCGGCCCGCCCGGACAACAGATAGCCCAGCGTGTAGGCCTTGACCATGTGCGCGCTGGCCAGGATGTCCGGCGTGTGCAGCGGGCATTCCCATGTCTGTGCCCCGCGCGGGATCGTGCCCGTGTACAGCTTTGTCTGCTGGTCAAGGACCTTCAGCGCCTCGGCCACAAGCCCCGGATCTGGCGCAAGCGTCGCCGCTTCGAGAATGTCGGCGATCACACCGCCGCCGATGCCGTTGGCGTGATTTTCAAAATGTGTTCGTCCATAATCGACATCGCGCGGCTTATAGACAATCTTTCCGTCGGCATCGAATTGTTTCAGTTCCGCGCGTGCTTGCGCAACCCGTTGCCGGACATACTCAGGCACTCGTCCGAACACCAACGGTGCCGTCGGGAACCGCACATGCGACACGCCGCTGCCGAAGGTGTCCGACGGCGAAAGTTTCTCGACGGCCAGCTTACTCCCGGCCGTCAATCGTTCGCGAAGGCCAGTATCGCTCGTCGTTTCAGCAAGCCACTTCTGGAACATCGCTGCATCCGCCGCCGGCGACGGGCCAAAACTGTTGCCCCACACCGCATGACGATAGAGGCCGCCGACAACATCCTTCGAATCCAGCCAACCGTGCGAAAGCAGATCGACCGCCGTGCCAAATCCGCCGTCGAATTCCGGCACCTTCGGCCACCCGCGCAGCGCGACATATTGCTGCACGGCCGGAATAATCGTCTCGCCCTTACCGCCAATGATCAGGGCCTTGACTGTGATGGGTTTGTTCGCTTCGATCTTCATCGGCGAATGCGCACACAGCTCATTTTCAAATCGCCCGGCGCTGATCCCCGGCCCCGACAGCCACATCGCATGGCCACCCGACCCGAACACGCGATCCGGCGAATCAAATCCCGCCGCCACCATCGGATCGCGATCCCACATCAGGCCGATATACCGCCCGTCCTGTTGAATGACCATCAGCGGAAAAGTCACCTTATAGGAGTCGGGAATCCGTCGCACATTGGCCGGCGCGGCGATATCCGCCTCGCTGCTGCTGGGCTCATCCTGCAAATACTCCAGACCCGCAAACAACCCCTGGTGTTTCTTTTCGCCAAACGATCCCGCCCCAGCAAACATCGTCAGCCATGGCACCAAAACGGCCTGCCGATCCTGATCCACCCGTAGGGTCGTCTCGACCGAAATCGTCCCTTTCTCTCCGATCCCGAAGACCCGTGTCAGTTGCCATGTGCATCCGCCCTTGTCCTTAACCTCGGCAACAACGCGAAGGGTGTTCTTTGCCGCGTCAACTTTTACGGTCGCGTTCCGGAGATTGATCCATTGAACCTGATCGTCAATCACAACCCCGATCGGCTCGGACGAATATCCCTGCGCCAATGGCGTTCCCTCGACGGCAATAACGAAGTCGCCCCACGCCTTCCGAGAATGACGAAGACTCAGATCGCCGGACTTGACGGCCAGGGTGGTGGAATCATCAAAGGCCAAAAATGACGGCTTTTCAAAAACCGGCGGCTCGATCTTCTTGAGTGCCTCGACGCGGATCGACGCGACCGTCACCTCGCCGGCGAAACTGCACGGGTCCAGGCGAAAGCGGCACTTGGCGCCGAGAGGTTGCGGGATCGTCAGCACATACTCGTGCCAGTTGCCGTCATTATTGACCGTGAAGCGAACAGACCGTTCGGCTGAAAACTGCCGACCGTAAAACAACTCTCCACCGCGGTCGCTGGTGGACTTCATCCGGATCGTTACGCGGGCCATTCCGTCCGGCGAGGGGAAATCGATTGCCGGTCCTTCAATCCAAGGATCCTCGCCGGTGCTGTGAACGACCAGCCCCTCGGCCGTGCTGCGAACGGCTTGGACCTGCCCGTTACCATTCCAGCCCTGCGTGCCTTTGCTGAAATCCCACTCGGCAACCACGCCTCCGGCCGAAACAAGCCCCGAAGAAACGATCAATAATAACGCCGCCACAAACCGCAAGGATTGACGACCCATCGACACACCCTTTCCCTGGATGAACAGATCGAATGAACAAAACGCGGGCACGCCATGGCGTGCCCCGGTATTTCTCCATCATTATAAAATCATGACTTCGTCGGGTCAATTTCGCTTTTCGAACACAAACTGCTCGCGCCGCGCGTCGATGCGAATACTGTCGCCCTCGGCGAATTTGCCGCTGATGATCTCCGACGCCAGCGGGTTTTCGAGCCGTTGTTGGATCACGCGCTTCAGCGGCCG
>PMBP01000496.1:2428-2568 GCA_003152975.1 Phycisphaerales bacterium
CGGTTCAAAAACTCCGGCCGGAAATACTGCTTGAGCGCATCCTTGACGCGGGCCTCGATCTCCCAGTCCTCGCCTTTTTCCTCGGTCAGTTGTCGGATCACCTCGCCGGCGAAGTTGCTGGTCATGATAATCACCGTGTT
>PMBP01000186.1 GCA_003152975.1 Phycisphaerales bacterium
TGGTATGGGCCTCAAATGGCCGCACGAGAAATTAGGAGAGAAAATGCCAAAGGCAAAGATCATCTGCACGCTGGGCCCCGCTTCGAGCCGGGCAACGTCGCTGCGAAACATGATGCGGGCCGGCATGGATGTCGTCCGGCTGAACTTCTCCCACGGGTCACTCGACGACCACCTCGAACGCATCCGCCTGGTCCGGCAGCTCAACAAAAAATACCGCCGCCATATCCGGATCCTCGGCGATCTAGAGGGCTACCGTATCCGCATCGGCAAGCTCAACGCCGGCCAACCGATCGCCGTCAACAAACGGCAGATCGTCTGGCTCGTTCCCGACGACATCGTCGGCGAAGGTGACCGGATCCCGTTCGATTATCGCGGGCCGCTGAAACCGTTCCGCAAGGGCCAGAATATCTACATCGACGACGGTAACATCGCCCTGACCGTTGAGGCCCGCGAGAAGAACGCACTGCGAACCCGCGTGACCGTTGGCGGCGTGATCAAGGAGCACAAGGGCATTAACATGCCCGATGTGCCGCTAACCTTCGAGGGCCTCACGGACAAGGACAAAACGCACATCGACTTTGCGATCGAGCACGATCTGGATTATCTGGCCCAGTCGTTCGTGCGGAGCCCGGAAGATATCCGGCTGATCCGGGACTACATCGGCCGTCGCTGGCCCCGCGGCCGGATCATCGCCAAGATCGAAAATCGCCAGGGCGTTGACAACCTCGACGGCATCCTCGACATCTGCGACGGGATCATGATCGCCCGCGGCGNNCAGATGCTCGAGTCGATGATCGAGCGCCCGGAGCCAACCCGGGCCGAGGCCTCCGACGTCGCCAACGCGATCCTCGACGGCACCTCGGCGATCATGCTCTCGGCCGAGACGGCCGTCGGCGCCCACCCCGCCTTGTGCGTCGAGATGATGAACGTGATCATCAAGTTCACGGAACGAAACAGCAAGAAGGGATCTGGCTTTTTGTCTTGATCATTCACGGCCGAGCAAAGTCACCGGCCCCAGCAATCCCGACGGCAGAAGCGGCGCATCTTTGGCGAAAGGATTCCAGGTTGTCGAAGTGATCCGCTGGTCCTGCGGCAGACCGGAGTCGGCTATCAGGCGGTTGGGCCACAGGTTGGCCACCCGGATCTCCAGCGTGTTGGCCCCGGGCTTCAGTGCCGCAGTCGCATCCACCCACAAAGGCGGCGTCCACACGACCCCCAGATCGCGCCCGTTCAGTTTGACCTGTGCCATGACCTCAACCCGGCCCAGATCGAGAAAAACAGCTCGTTTGGTCGTTACATCGGAAGCCGGATTCCATTTAAACTGTGTAGTATAGGTCGCCACACCTGAAAAATTCCGGATGCCCTGTTCGTCGCGTTTCGTCCAGTCGATCACCGTCGCAAATGTCGCTTGTTCCGGCGCGCCCCGCTTGGGCTCGAACCGAACCTCCCATGGCCCGGCAATCTCGGCACCACGCGTCCATCGAGGGAAATTGCCTCCGGGGGTTTGCTTCGTGTCCGCCGCATTCCGGAAGACCACGAAGAACGACTGGTTCGGCGCAAACTCCACCGGTACCATTAGTCGTCCGTTTTGTTCAGCAAACTCCGGCAGCAACCGCCGTTCGGTCGTGATCGGATCCCACAATTCCGGCCGTTTGCCGGTTACGCGAAAAACGGGCTTGGCCGCAATCGACTGATTCTGTGGATTGGAAACAAAAAAGACATCCATGTCGCCGTCGCGGCGGTGAATATACCGTAGGGGAATATCCGACTCGAAGTCTGGCACGGCTCCCATCTTAGCCAGTACCTCGGCCATCACGCGATACTCCGGGTACAGTTCCGGCGCGGGCCTGGCGTTGGGATTCTTGTTCCACGGCGCCATCGTAAATGCGCCCAGGTCCATTGCCGATGTCCAATCGGCCTTCGCCGCGGCGTCCGTCATCCAATCACCGCTCGCCTCAATCGCGGACTGCCATTTTGCGTCGGTAATTACCGAAAGCATTCCCCCGTCAGCAAACTGAACCACAAGGCACCCGACAAGACCGGCAGGGTTGGGCTTGTCGCCTCCATTGTCAGCCGCGACGGCCAGCACATTGGCGCCCGGCTTGAGCATCGTGGCTACATCGAATTCGTAAGTCTCGTGGAAGTTGTCACCCGTACCGACCCGTTGACCATTGACCCAAAGCTCGAAACTATTGTCGGCCGTCATCGCAACTTGTGCCGACTCGATCTTTCGGCCTGCGCCCAGTTCGACGGTGCGCCTGAAATACCGCCGCGCCACCGGCGCCGACGCCGCGGGATTGCCCTCGGTATGCCAGATCCATCGGGCCTGGGTCAGCGCCTTTTGAAGTTTCGATTCCGGCGGCGAACTTTGTCCGATCTCACCGCCCCAGAAGATCCGTCCCTTGCCGATCCGGCGTTTGGTTAGATCTTTTGGCGATTCAATGTTGCCCCAAATCTCGCCGGCCATTTTCTGAACCTGCGCATCACAGGCCGGAAATCCGGATAAGCTTGGCGATTTTTTCGGCGGCGATCCGATTACTGTTGCTCCCGCCTCGATGAGTTGTCTGACCTTGGTCAGCAGCGCCGGCGTCATTGTCTCGACGGCCGGAAGGACCAGCAGCCGATAGCTCATCTCATCCGGCAGGACGAGCTGTCCATCTTTGACCGACATCCGTTCGATCAGCGTTTCCGGCGCACAGCCGTCGAAGCTGTAGCCCAGCCGATCCGGCGGATTGCCGCGCGTGGCCGACTTCGGCGCGCGAAATACATGCGGCGCGCCTTCCGGCGCCAGCATGCAGATATCCACAACGGGTTTGCCCTGTCGCAGCATCCACTGACACCGCGCCAGATACTCGTGATAGGCCCCGGCCATGTCCCACCAGGTCTGCGTCCGCTCCCAATGTACACCGTATGGCCCCATCGTCATCCCCGGCCGCAGATCCGGTTGCGGCTGGTGCTGGAAGCGGTGGAACACAATCCGGTTGATCCCCGTACACAGTGCCCAATCGCCCTGCGACTTCATCGCCCCCGGATACAGTTGCCACCGCTCGCGATCATCGGAAGTGAACGACTCGGCCGCGACGATCGGCCGGCCGTTGGTGTGCGCAATCGACACCGCCTCAAAGCAACTGAACTCGGTATCGAAGCCGTAACCCTTCGCCCAGAACTCGCACATCGGCACTTCCGCAGCCGCCCCCAGGCTCAGATCGCCGCTGGGATTCATGTCATACGGCTCGATCGACAGGCCCAGCCCGTGTTGAGATCCAAGCCGTCGCAGATGAGCGGAGTGATTTTCCAGCACAAGTTCCTGCGCGGTCTTGCGCAGGTCCCACAGAAATCGCTCCGACACCTCAAGACTTTCGACGACGCGCCCCGTCATCGCGGGCAAATACCGCAGCGGGTCGTAACCGCGCCGCCGTTGAAATTCCTGGCGGAACTGCCCCGTCCAGTTTTGCGAACTCATCTCCCAACTGTCAATATGCAGCGAGATCCATCCGGCCCCGTTGCGGTTGGGCGTGCCCACCGCCGCAAGCAGCGGGCCGACAAACGCCTCGAAGTGCGCATCAAGGGCCGAGGTGTCGAACTTGTCGCTCTCCAGCCCCAGTCCCGCCTCCGGCGCGGGGCGAGTGTTTTGCCCGGTGCTCGTCCTGCCGAACCGCAGGATCGTCCAGTTACCCTGAGGCACATCCCACACCAGCCGCCCATCCGTGGACAATAGGCTTGTAAGGTCTATTATGCCGTCAATAGGAATGCGCTGATCGTTGCCCAACGCAGGATACTCGGCCTTCGAGGCAATGAAAGGATTGACCCCCGGCTGCGAGGAATAGGGCGCGCGATAGTACAGCGCCTTTTCGTCAACATCTTCAATGACCCCTTTTTCTTTCGGCGTGAGGAAGGCCAGCACCGCCACATCGAGATAGAATTCCTTGCGGGCCTTTTCCAGTTCGGCGGGCAGACCACTTTCGCCGAAGAAGGGTTTTCGCGGAGGCGGCTGCGGAAGCGCCGCATCGAAATGTGCGGGCCCGATGGCGATCGTTTCGCTGGCCACCAGGTGCTGCATGGATTGCTCGGGCTTGACCCACGGCCCGCCGCTGCCCGTCCACCCCGGCCCTGCGTTGAGCGTGATCTGCAGGCCGAACCGCTGAGCCTCGGACACGGCGTGTTTGAATATCTCGCGCCATGGCTCGCTCATGAACTTGACGGGCCCCTTGGGGATTCCCGCATCGACCTCCATGAGGATCATGCCGCCGAGGCCGGCCTTCTGCATCGCCTCAAAATCGGCCGTGATGCCCTCGCGGCTGAGGTTGCCGTCCATGATGAAGTAATAGACCCACGGCCGCGCCTCGTCCGGCGGCCGCAGAAAACCCGACTCCAAAGGATCCCCCCATGCCAGCATGGCCCCCATCCATACAATCATCAAAAAAGGTGTCAGACACCTTTTCCGTTTCTTGCCCATAATTGAGCCCCTTCCAGAAAAAGGTGTCAGACACCTTTTTACCTTTTTAGAGTTCCAGCGTGATCAAATCGTCATAGGTCTGGCGGCGACGGATAACCTTGTACTGCGAGCCGTCAACCAGTACCTCCGGAAGCATCGGCCGAGCGTTGTAGTTGCTGCTCATCGTAAAGCCATAAGCGCCGGCCGTGAAGATGCACAGCAGGTCGCCGCGTTTCACCGGCGGCATCGCGCGGTCCTTGGCGAAAAAGTCCGACCCTTCGCAGATCGGCCCGACGACATCGACCACTTCGCCGCCTTCAATCGTCATGTTCTTCTGCTTGCCGCGCGGCACAAACCGCCCCTCGACACGGCACGGCCAGATGAAATGAAACGCCTCGTACAGCGCCGGGCGGATCAGGTCGTTCATCCCCGCATCGACGATCGCAAAGCTCTTGCTGCCGCCGGTCTTGCGATACAGCACCCGCATCAGCAGCACGCCCGCATTGGCGCAGACGCTTTTTCCCGGCTCCAGGATCAGCCGCAGCTTTTTATCCTTCAGCAACGGCACGATGCCCTTGGCATAATCGGCCGCCGAGGGCACGGTGTCGGATTCGTAGTCGGCGCCGAACCCGCCGCCCAAATCGAGCATCTCGATGGCATGGCCCCGGGTGCGTAGCGCCTCGATCACCGGCAGGATCTTCTGCACCGCGGCGCAATAGGGGTCGATGGTCTTTCCGCCCGAGCCCAGATGCACATGCACCGCGCACAGTTGCACAGCCGGGTCCTTGCCGTACTTTTTGAACACGGCCATCGCCCGCTCGATATCCACGCCGAACTTGGTCTCCTTGACGCCGGTGGTGATGTGCTTGTGCGTGCCGGGATCAACATCGGGATTGACGCGAAGAGCCGCCTTGGCCGTCTTGCCGGATTCTTTGGCCAGGCGGATCAGGTTCTCCAGCTCTTGTTCGGACTCGATGTTGAAATAACCGATCCCCGCCTTCAGCGCGTCGGTAATCTCGCGGTCGGTCTTGCCCACACCGGCATAAACGATCTTCGCCGGATCCGCCCCGGCCTTCATCGCGCGGAACAGCTCGCCCCCGCTGACGATGTCGAAGCCGCTCCCGTGTTCGGCCATGACGCGCAGGATATTGACATTCCCGCAGGCCTTGACCGAATAACAAATCGTCGTGTCCAGATCCTTGTAGGCCTGCTGAAGCTTTTTGAGGTGATTGACAAAGGTCGCTTTACTATAGACATAGGCCGGGGTGCCGACCGTTTCAGCGATCGTGTGCACATCCACATCCTCGGCGAACAACACGCCGCGACGATATTCAAAACAATCCATCGTGTTCCTTTCTCTGACTCGATAGGGATATCCAAAACCCATATCTTGGGGGACTTGACTTAAGCCGTAGGATTGTGACAGGCGAAACCCAAACGGACTTCCAGCCTGATAAAGGTATCTGAAATCTGACAGGATTTCAAGACCTTTGCATAGCGATCGGCTATTCGAAAGGAAGTTCTTTCCCTCGAAGGTCCTCCAGAATCTGTTCGATCTGACCTCGGAGGATGGGAACCTTATTGGAAATGATATCCCACAGGATCTGGAAATTGACTCCAAAATACTCGTGGATGAGAATATCTCGTAATGCTCCGATCTTTTTCCATTCGACTTGGGGATAGTGGGTACGAATCGGCCGGGGAACCTTCTTGGCCGCTTCTCCTATGACTTCCAGGTTTCAAAGCACGGCATCCATAACAAGAGCGTTCTTCGTAAATGCCGCACAATCCATACCCTGCGTATAGAGCTGGATCTTATCCGCAGCGGAGACGATGTCTTCAAGATAATGAACAAACTTTCTGGGCATAAATGACCTGTTCCCGGACATGCTCCAACGCGGGCTTGATATCCTGTTCGATCACCAAATCTACTTTACGACCGAACAGTTCCTCCAAGTAAAACTTCAAATCCATATACCGATCAAAGGTCGGTTGTTCAAACTGAACGAGGATGTCAATATCGCTTCGAGGGGTGGCGGTGTGATTGAGAAAGGAACCGAACAGACCGATCTTTGTGACGCCAAAGGAACGGATCGGCCCCGCGGACCGATTTAATGCGTCCAAAATCAAATCAGATGACAATATCGAAACCATACTCAAGATCCCTAACCTTCACTGTGCTACCATCTTCAGTATATCCGGTCGCATAGCCATCTGCAATGATATCTGTCCCCGGTTGCCTTCCACTTTGATATACGGTATCGATTGTCCGCGAATAACCGAAACGACATATGGTTTTTCTTGCAATAAACAATCGCCCTCGGTACACTGATTCTTTTGTCGTATCCGAATCCGGTGATTTGGAATACGATCGTCGTAAGTGCCGTTGAGATCAGTACTTGGATCCTGAGAGGAGCCGATTATGAATCCGTATGGCCCAGCGAAAACAGCAA
>PMBP01000372.1 GCA_003152975.1 Phycisphaerales bacterium
TTATCCAATTTCCAATAGCATCGCTATTTCATTGTTCCGCTCAGCTTGAACTGCGGCGCGCCCGGAAAGGTCTTGACCCAAGTCAATGTCACAGTCTCGCCGTCGAAGACCGCCAGGATTTTTTCCGTGTGCGGGCTTTCGATGTACCGCAGCGTCAGCTCCAGGGTCTTGTCGTCCTTCCAACTGTACGCGGCCGCGATCTTGCGCGGCGGCAGGCCCTGCATGTGGTTCTTCGCGTTGCCGACTAAGTTCGGGCCCAGTCGCATCGTCTCCGAAAACGCCCACGCCCCCGAGCCGAACGGAATGGAATAGCTTCCTTTGTCGTCCTCAAAAGTCGCGATGCAGTGGTCTCCGTCAAACTTCAGTGAGCCGTTCAGCTTTTTGCCGTTGGCCTCGACAACATAACTCTTGCCCGAGATCGCGCTTTGCAGCGGCGAAGCGACGCCCTTGGCCGGAACCGGCAATGAGAGGGCTTTGAGTTTGCTCTGCAGCGCCGTGGTCGTATCATTGGCCGCAAGCTTCCCGTCGCCCATCGCCGGCAACAGATGCTGCCAGACCAGGTTGAGAATTCCCTGCATGTCCTCGGTCTCGGAGTTGATCGCGATCACCGCATCCTTGTCCTGCATTACGATGATGTACTGCCCGAACGCCCCGTCGCCGCGAAAGTAGCCGTTGCGGCACCGCCAGAACTGATAGCCGTATCCCTGCATCCAGTCGCTCTTTTCGCGGTCCGCCTTCGGTGCATCGGGCGCCTGCAGAATATGCTCGGCCGTCGCCTCCTCGACCCATTCCTTCGCCAAAATCTGCTTGCCGTTCCACTGGCCTTTCTGGAGATACAAAAGCCCAAACTTGGCCAGATCCTCGGTCCGCACCCGCAGCCCCCAGCCGCCGGAGGAGTTGCCCGTCGGGCTGGCCTCCCAATCGTAATCGGTAATCCCCAGCGGATCGAACAGCCGCGGTTTGAGATAGTCGGCCACTTTCTGCCCGGTCACCTTGGTCACGATCGCCGAGCACATGTAGGTCGCCATCGAGTTATACAGAAACTTGCTCCCCGGCACATTGATGACCGGCGTGGCCAGAAACTCCCGCTCCCAGTTGTCGGTCGGCGTGAGTCGGCCCGTCGGGTCGGGATCCTGTCCGGCCGACATCATCAGCATATCCTGCACCGTCAGCTTGGCCAGGTTCTCGCTGACTGTCGCCGGCACAAGCTCCGGAAAGAACGACACCACCTTGTCCTTGACGCTGAGCTTCTTTTCGCCCACGGCAAACCCCACGGCCGTCGAAGTAAAGCTCTTGCTCGTCGAGTACAGCGTGTGCTTGAGGTCCGCCCGGTACGGAGCCCACCATCCCTCGGCCACGACCTTGCCGTGCCGCACGATCACGAGGCCATGAAACTCGTGCTTGCTATTCTCGATCGCCCCGAGAAAATCCAAAATCCCCTGCGACTTGACCCCCTCGGCCTCCGGAGCGCTCCGCGGCAAACCCGCATCCGCGGCCCACGCAACCTGCCCGAGCGCCGACACGGCGATCACGACCCACGCAACGAACATCAACGGCTTCATCTTTTTCTCCTATCAAGGTTTTGGTATCGACGGACATTATAAAACCGCCCCGCCAACTTGTACAGAAAAAGGGGTCTTCGGCGATCCACAGGATTCCTTCAATCCCGCATGTGCGCAGCAAATGCCCCGACCGAAGCGGATCGGGGCATCCGGATTGAATCTTTAGTTTATTGTACCGGCCAAAAGACACGGTCGCCATCGGGACCGCCCGGACCGTTTTTGTCCGCATTATTCTCGCCCCATAGGTCGTTGGCGAAGGCCTTGCCGCCATCGTCCTCAAAATCGCAACCCCGGCTGTAGAGCGTGAATGATTCGCCTTCCTTGCGATAAACCAGCGGCCCGTCGCCGTAGGGATCCATCGGTACCGCGGTGATCAATCCGGCCGATTTGATCTCCGCCAGCGACTCCGGCCAGCGTTGTTTGTCGGCCTTGAATTCGAGAATCGCCACGATCGTCTGCGTCGCCTCGGCTGTCGCCTTGCCCCGATAATACAGTTCGACCACCTTAGACAATGCCGGCACAAGGGATTGCAGGAGGGCGAAACGATACTTCGGCAGTTTTTCGATCATTTCATCGGCCGGCCGATGGTTTTGGATCTTCCGTTGCCATGGTGTGTAGGCAAGGGAATCATCGAGGGCTCGATAGATTTCATTGCCCTTGGCGAGGGTATCGGTGCGTCCGGCATGAATGAACGCCTGGGAGCTGGTGATCGGAACCGGCATCCACGGTCCCATGAGATCGTTCAGCGTGACTATCGCCCTGGGGGAAAGATGCCCGCCGCCGGGGCCGCCTTCGGTAAAGGTGCTCTGGACAATATCGAGAAATAAATTCCGTTCCCACTCAAAAGAAAACTTGGGAAATCCACCGGCCCAGATCGCTGCAAGGTCGCTACGGATTATGGCCAGCCGTTCCCCGCGTTGCGGAAACTTCGCCAGGACTTGGAGCAATTCGTCCTGCCCCATCGTGTTGATCGAGATTCCCACCAGATATTCGATCAGCATGACCGTGACCGGGCACATCCACTGTTTGCCCTCGCGGATGATCGCCAGGGAGGTCTCGATGGCCTGGGAATCCTGACCGTCTGCCGCCTGGATCTGTGCCAACCGGCGGCCGAGATAACCCAAATCCCGGATCCCAGACAAGTGGGGCAGCAGGACTCCCAGCAGGGTCGGAGACGGGGCGTTTTCGTCGATGCTGTACGGCCGGAAACAATACGGCTTGGCCGTGGCCGCAACAAGCTGATCCCATGCAGGCTGGTTTTCGGCGACCCATCGCCGAACGGCCTGCTGATCCGTCGAAGGCAATTGTGTAAACCGTTGTTCTTTGAGTTTGACCAGCTCATCGGACGGTTTGACGACCAAGCCGATGGCCTTATCATACAGGGGCCAGGCGTTGTCGGCCTCGGTGACTTGCGGGCGAGCCCTGTCCTTGAGCATCTGCAAATAATCGATCCGCACGGTCGGCCGACCCAGTGAAAACCAAATAATATAGACAACGAGTAGAAGGAACAAGGCCGCTACCCCCTGCAGCGACCGTACCACGGCGGTACGCCACCACGGCCGACAACGGATCTTGCCCCGCCGGATCAACTGGGCCAGCAGCGCTGCGTCGCCGAAATCGGCCAGCAGCGATTCGGCCCGTTGTTGCCGATGCGTCGGGTCCGAGCAGTCCCGCAGCGCGTCGGAAAAATGGGCCGTCAATTCCTGATGGACTTCCTGCCGAACCGATTTGCGGTATCCCATTTTGTGGACAATGCCGTCGATAAACTCCTGAACAATCAGAGGCAGCGCCGAATAATGTGGATTCGGATTCATGGTCGTAACTCCTTCAACAGGACGACAAAATCAACAGGTTCCCATCACTCACGCCGGCTGCGGCACGGCGAAACCGAACACCGTCGCCACGCCCTGCTGCAGATTCAGCCACTGCTGCTTTTGCCGGGCCAGCTCATCCTTGCCGGTCCCCGTGATCGAATAGTACCGCCGCTTGCGCCCCGACTCGTTGGTCTCCCACTCGGCCGAAATCAGTCCCTTCGCCTCCAGATTATACAGTATCGGGTACAGCGTTCCCCGTCCCAGCGACAACACGCTGCCGCTCCGCTTTTCGATCGCATCGCTGAGTTCATACCCATACATCCGACCTCGCGACAGGATCTCCAACACCACCACCGGCGCCACGCCCTTCAAGAGTTCGCTTTCGAATTTCATGTTATGCCCCTTTCCTGTTAGGTTTCACATGCTATGTATAGCATACCATTCATTACATATTATGCAACGCATACTATGTGTTGTCAAATAAATTCCGAAAAAGGTATTCTTCGGGGTTTTGATCAGAGGTTTTGGAATGGTTATTGATTCTGTATCTGTTTGTGAATAAACGACTTACGAAAACACGATACCTTTATGGATTCCAGCTTGTCCGGCCCATCCAGGACTCGATAAATAGCCCAAGATCGTCCAGATCGACCTTTCCATTTCGAGTCAGATCCGAATGAAGCGGCCAACGGTTGCCGATTCCCCACGAGCCGGACAGGATCGCAAAGTCATCCATCTCCACCGCCCCATCGTTATTCATGTCGGCCAGCAGCGACCATCCAGCCGGTGTCCGACTGGCCTCGGCCGTCCCGCCATAGCATCCCATATCGATCCGCAGATTCGCCGAATCCTTGGTTTCCTGCCCCAGGGCCATCGACGGGCTGCCCGCATCAATGCATCGGCTGGTCTGCGCGTCCATCACCCAGCCGGCGACAACCGGATTCCATCGCCCCGCGGAGGACAGCAGGTAGTAATCATCAGAATTAGGATCTGTAAACAACGGATCAGAATCGATGTTTCCGATTCCACCCTCTGCGACCGTCCATCCCATCACGCAGCAATACTCCGCCCGCGGATTCTGCAGGCCGTGAATCTGCGCCGGATACAGATCGATGGTGCTATCCGAATTGTTCCACAGGATCGAGTTGATCGCAAGTGTCGGGCCCGCGTCATTGTGCGCGCCTCCATACTGCTCGGCATGATTCATCGCCAGCGTGCAATTCCGGATAACCAGGTTGCAGTCCTGGCCATAGAGGGCTCCGCCGAAGGATGCGGCCCGGTTTTGGCTAAATAAACTATTTTCGATCGTCATATTCGCAATGGCATACAAACCGCCGCCGTTCAACCACGCGACATTTCTCACGATCCGGCATCCCGTCATGGATTCCACCGTGCCCCACACTCCGCCGCCGATCTGCGCGGAGTTGCCCTCGAATATGCAATCCGCCAACGAGGCCGGTCCATAACTGACCAGCCCGCCCCCGAGATTACCCGATCGGTTGCCGGCAAACCGGCATTGCTCGATCTGTGGCGACGCATCCTGCCGGAGAAATAGTCCGCCGCCCCGTTCCGAGCAGTCGTTGTCCATGAGGGTACAATTCCGAATCGTCGCACGGCTGTTGACGCAATAGATTCCCCCGCCATATTGCTCTTCATACGCGGTGCCATTGGCGTTGCCGCCGGTGATGATAAACCCGTCCAACACCGTCGCGTCATTGCACCCGTTGAAAACCGCGACATGATAGCTGTTATCGCCGCGACTCTCGGCCTCGGCCGTATCATTGCCGTCAATGTCACCTGTTAATGTTGTGATATGCCGGCCCGGGTCCCGCTGAACTCGCGCCGTATCGCCGGCGGCGAATCCCCCGTAAACGCCGACTCCCGACGGGAAGAAAAACGCCGCCGATCGCCCCAACCCCGTCGCCTTCGGGAGATAAGTCCCCGCCGCCACCCAGATCTCCGAACCGGCATCGGCCTTTCCGAGGGCGTCCGACAGGTTGGTGTACGCGTCCGCCCAACGGGTGCCGTCGTTGGCGCCGACGGCGTTGACATCGACAAAAAGCCGTCCCGATTGCCCGACCCGCCAGGCCGTTGGAGCAAGCTTGAGGTTCGGATCACCCGCAAACCGCATGCAGGAGTTGGTCCCGCAACCGGGATAGTCGGCATTGGCGATATCGAATGATTCCTTTACGGTCTTGCCCTGGCTGAGCCCCTCGAACAGTCGCGTCTGCCAGAGGATCGTGTAATTGCCGTACCAGCAGGCGTCAACGCACGGCTTGTTGCTCATCCCGCAATACCCGACCGTTGCGGTATCGTTCAGCGAGCCCTTGCGAAATGCGTACGAAAGCGTCCCCGATCCTGTGCTGCACATCCCGTCGCAACTGCCCAGAAAGGTAAACGGCACCGCCGGAATTCCCGATAGCCATGCCGTAACCTCGGATGGGGTCGTTGGATTATTGGTATCGCAACGGTTATAGAAGCCGGTGCTGCCGCCGTGGGCCAGCTCATAAAACACCGACACCTCCAGCGATTGCGTCTTTTCGATCATCTTGGCCTGATCGGGGTATTGCACGGCCTCGGTGGCATAACCCATCTTGTCGAACCAGGTCCGCGCATTCGAATACCAACTGAACCATCCGCCGGAGCAGCCCGCGATATCGACCGGCCCGGTGAGAGAAAATCCCGACGCCGGCGGCGGCACGGCCGGCCCGACGATTCGCCCCTCGACTGCGTCGATCACCACCGCCGAAATCGTTCCGGCCTGTTCGGTCTCGACGATCCAGCAGGGATTCTGCGGCGCCGGATGCTGCACAACGACCGCGCTGTCGGGTTGTAGATAATACAACCCTGAAAATCTGACTTTCGCCAAATTATGTTTCGTTCCCGCAAGTCGCCGGGCGATCCGCTCCTCTTCGGCCCGGTCCAGGGCCTTCGCTTCGGCTCCGGACTTGTCGATAACATATGGAAGTATATCCGGAATATCGTCCCGCCACTGAACCCGAAAATCCTTGATCCCCCCGGTCTCCCGATCGAATTGATACGCGACATGATCCCCCTGTACGATCGCCTCCACCCCGGCGCCGGCGACGATTCGCTGCCGCGCATAGACGATACGGTCCGATAACTCGACCTCGTGAAACGCTTGTGCCGACTGCTTGGTTTCATAACCAGATCGTTCCAGAAGACCGAAACGATGTTTCCCGGCCGATCCTTCTCCCGCCCGATCGGCCCAGACCGCCCCCGCAGCCAGCCCGACAATCCAACAGGCCAAACGGATTTGGCTCCGGTTCGGTATCTTCATAACCCTCGTATTCTCAACAAGTTGCGACAACAGTTCCCTTCCTTCGGGTCTGCATCCATATCCACAGGAAGTGATGGGTCTTGTAGTCTGTACAGC
>PMBP01000061.1 GCA_003152975.1 Phycisphaerales bacterium
TCATTCAGGGCGAAGGCGAGGATCATGCCGCGACCAGTTGCTGGATGGGACAGAACTACGGGAACGGGCCGGGCAAGAAGAATTATACGAACGAGGAATGGCTGGCCGAGATCTGTCGACTGAATCGGGACCCGGCGACCGGGTATGTGTTCCGGGCGGGAGATCGGGTTCGGGTAACGGGGACCTATCTGTTCTACGGCGGCAAACTGAATATCAACGAGAATCATCAGGTTGATCCGGCGTTTGATTTTACGATGGAGCTGGTGACGCCGCAGGCGGGGTTGCCTCAGCCGGAGGTGGTGAACCTGTCGGAGATCAAGGATACATTCAACCTGGACATCTTCGATCCCAACCGAACCAGCGGCGGTGAATACTATCAGTGCCGCCGAATCCGGATTCCGGGAGTGACGGTAACCGATCCTCAGAACTGGGGCGTGAATCAAACGATTACGATCTCGGACGGCCAGGGGCGGACGATGCCGGTGTTTCTGGCGATGGGACAGGGGATCGTGCGGTATCCATGCCCGACGGGAATGATCGATATGATCGGGATACTTGACCAGAGTGCGCCGTCGTCGTCGCGGCTCCGGGAAGGGTATCGCTTGCTGGTTTTCAATTATGACGGCAACGGACTGGTTCTGGGCGACTCGGGTTATTCCCGAGGCAATCTGCCGGGGGATATCAATCATGACTTTGTCGTTGACCTGACCGATGTGGCGGAAATGGCGCAACAGTGGCTCCGGAGCCGGGCGGGTCTGGCAGGGTGTCCGTAAGATTCATCGAGGGAGCGGATGAAGAAGGCGTTCAGTCTCATCGAGTTGCTGGTGGTGATCGGAGTCATCGGCCTATTGCTGGCGGTGATGACGCCTTCCCTTTTGCGCGCCCGCGAGCAGAGCCGGGTTGTGGCGGTCAATTCCGATTTGTACCAGATCGGCCTGGGTCTGGAGATGTACATGGACGACAACCGGGGCAAGCATCCTCCGACCCGGAAGGATTGTTTCATGGGGTGGGAGGATCATCAACTGCCGCCGGAACTGGCAGAGGGTGGGTATCTTCCGGTCGCGTCACCGTCCAGCGAGATGACCGCTCGGATCGAAGATCGATTTCATCGCGGCCATACCTATAAGTACTGGTCGGTCGGCGAGTTGTATCAAAACAACCGGTTTATGGAGAAGATTCGTGCCTCGTTGTTGATTCCGGCAGGATTTCCGGGCAATGAAGGCCAGCCGCGAGAGGATCTGGAATATGACGACCCCGACAAATCGCCGGTGATCTGGGTGATCTTCAGTCAGGGTCCGAATTATGATGATTGGGAAACGCTCAAGATTTTGAATGGGCCTGTTCCGAAACGAACCTGGTATTCCCCGGCTAAGCGTAGCGGCCTGATCGTTCGGATGCGATTGCGCAACGGCCGGCAGATTGGGACCTTTGAGGAGTAACTGATGGCGCGAATGATTCGGTCAGGACTTGGATGGATAGCGGTCATCGCGGCGGCCTGTCTGGCGGGCTGCGAAAACAAGTCCGGTCCTTCTCCTCAGTCCAAAATCGCCGTAGCGAATTCGTATCTGGAGGCGGCGGTCCTGGATCTGGGCGTGGAACCGGCCAAGGTGATGAGTTTTGTTCCTCCCGGAATGTGCCCGGGGCATTTCGATCTGACGCCCTCGCAGGTGGAACGACTTTTGTCGTGTTCGGTCCTTCTGGTCTTTGACTTTCAAAGCAACATTTCCTCATCGCTGCCTCGAGTTCGGGAATCGGGATTAAAGATCGGCGTGATCGCGCCGCCTCCGGGGTTGTGCGTGCCGGACAGTTATCTATCGGTCGTTCGCCAGGCGGCCGCGGCGCTGGAATCGGCCAACCTCCTCTCGGCGCCGGATTCTGCGGCACGATTGCAGGCAATCGAAGAGCGAATGAAGGGACTGGAGCAGGAAGTACGAAGCGACATGGAACGGGCCGGGCTCCGCGATAGTACCGGACTGGTATCGAAACATCAGGAGGTTTTCGCTCGGTGGCGCGGATTGAATCCCGTGGGGACCTTTCGGGGAAGCGACACGGAGACGCCGGGTCCGATTCAATCGGCGCTGGAGAGCGCGGCCAAACAACCGGTGCGGTGGGTCCTCGCCAATCAACAGGAAGGCACGGAGTTGGCGCAATCGCTGGCCAAGCGACTTTCGGCAAAGATGGTGGTGTTCAGTAATTTTCCGGGACCGGGCGGAGAGGGCTTGGAACGACCGGGATTTGATTGGCTGGTGCGGGAAAATGTCGGGAGTCTGATCGAGGCGACGCAGAAATGACCGGGGCCGAATTGGAGGTGCGTGACCTTTGTGTCGTCCGGTCGGGCAAAGAGATTTTGCACATCGATCAACTGCGGATTGAATCAGGGCAGATGGTTCATCTGATTGGGGCCAACGGCGCGGGCAAGACAACNNCGGTTCGGGAAGTCGTGGCGATGGGCAGGGCGAGCGTTCGGCCGCTTTTACGAGGGCTGACGCGTCTGGATTTCGAGCGGGTGGACGAGTGGATCGAGCGGCTGGGCCTGAAGGATCACCGGGCCCAAACCTTTCGAAGCTTGTCGGGGGGGGAACAGCAAAAGGTACTAATCGCCCGGGCCATGGCACAGGAGCCGAATCTACTGATGCTGGATGAGCCGACTTCGAATCTGGATTTCCGCTGGAAAAGAAAAATCACCGACCTTGTTCATCAGTTGCGGGATCAGATGAAGCTGACTGTATTGATGATCTCGCACGAAATTTCCTCCCTCGGACCGGATTCCGGGCGAACGATTTTGTTGGATCGCGGGCGGATCCTGGCGGACGGCCCCGGGGAAACGGTCTTCAGCAGTTCGGCCATGGAGCAGGCGTATTCATGCCGGATTCACTGGATCCAGCGCGAGGGGCAGCGAGTGATGGCGTACGAGAATCTGGACGGGCCGTAAACGCATGGATTCCTATTTCTATCTGATTGTTCTTGCCGGAGCCGTGGCGGGGGCCAGCACGGGATTTCTCGGCGTCTAT
>PMBP01000211.1 GCA_003152975.1 Phycisphaerales bacterium
TTTCCATCGGTCCTTCCATCGCCTGGTTGAGCGTCCGCGGAACCGATAACTCCAACGACATGCAGTTCCCGCCGCTGATCTGGCTGCCGTCCGGTGGAACGCTCCAGTGCCTTAACCAGCCGGATGTGACCGCCCGTGCCGACTACCAGTTATCCGAAGGCGGTTTTTCGGTCAGCAATGTCCGGTACACACTCGGTGCGGTCAACAACATCTCAAGCGTTGCCGACCTCTATGGCCAGATCGCCTTCACGCCGACGGTCGATACCACCTACACCATCTCCGGCTCATTTACATGGAACGGTCAGTGGAGCAACGGCGTAACCCTTTGGGCCCGCCTGCAGGATATTACCGATAGCAATCCGGGAACGGTCATCACCAACCATAACTACAACACGACCGGCCAACAAACCGCAGTGACCCTGACTGTGACTCCTGCCGCGGGCCGTCCGACGACGGGAACGCTGACTGCCGGAAGAACCTACGAGTTCGATTATGAACTGGCCGTGGACAACAATCCCACAAGCCCGGATACCGGCACCGCCGGCGGATTGGTGGGTATTGCCTTTGTCCCCCTGAAGGCCGTTTGCGGCGATATCGGACATCCTTATCCTGTGGGAGATGTGAATCAGGATTGTTATGTTTCGATAGACGATCTTGCCCTGCTGGCCTCGTATTGGCTCGCCGATTGGTGCACCGGACCTGACTGGTGCGAAAGGACCGACATCACCCACGACGGCGCCGTTAACCTGCAGGAATTGGCGGCGATCTCGGCCAACTGGCTCTCGTGTACGGACCCGCTTGCCCCCTGCAACTTTGCGCCGTAAATCGATTTCAACCTCCGTCAGTCGATTGTAGCCGAGGAACCTCTTGATCCGGTGGGTAACAGTCACCGAGTACAGCGACGGATGTCATTACGACGAAAGACCGCGCTGTAATATCAGCGAAAAAGTCTCCTGTGCCCAAAGGGTCCTTTGAAATGCTGTCTCCAAAAAAAGACAACCCGCTCTATCGAACATAGGCGGGTTGTCCCAAAAGAGATTCTGGGTTGTTGTTTATGGAGCTGTCACCAACCAATTGCCTGCCAGAATCGAAAAATCGACGAGATTGACGGTTCCATCCAGATTGATGTCGCCATCAACCGTCTTGCGGCAGCAGGCCGAGTATCGAAGGATCATGTAATCGACCGCCGTATCGTCTTGGATGCACACATCCAGCGATCCGCCGGCCATATTGCCCAGCACGCTGGTTACGCCCGCACCCGAGGGTGGCAGGTTCCCAAGGTCAAGAATCAACAGCTTCTGATCCCCGACATTCCACGGTAGTCCTGTCAAACTCGGGAGACTCTTGGACCACGCGAAGGTCGGATTCAGAAACGACAGGTACAGGATGTCGTTTTGCGGGAAATCCTCCGTTGCCCTCAGACAGATCTCCAGTTGAGCCGCCACGATTCCCGCCGGCAGCCCCGTGAAGGTATGTCCGAACCGGCGATTGGCGACAAGGACATCGTCAAATGTTCGCCACAGCCCCGGCATGGCCGTCGTCATTGCGGTACTTGGCGAAGCCGGTTCCAGCGGCGGGGAGAACTGGCATTTTTCATTCACGCCTGCGGTCATCGATAGCGGGAACTGATACTTGCATGGGCAAACGGCCACCGTAAGCTTCATCGAGTCGATCCCGGTGTCATCCACAACATAAATTCTCAAGCTGCCGCTGGCCAACAGGCTCAGAAGATTCTTCGGTCCCGACGATGTTGGCAGTGCCGCAAGATCCAGACAGAAGGTCCCCGTTTGTCCCGGATTCCAGGTCCCGCCGGCCTCTGGAAGATTGGCAAATCGGCTGGCCCAGGCATAGGTCGGAGTACAGCCGGCGATCGAACTGATGAAACAGATCGCGTCATTGTAGGTACCGGAGGATCCGCCACCCTTCGTCGCCCGTGCCCGAACCTGCAACCGAGCCGCAACGATACCGTTGGGCAAACCGGTGAAGGTGTGGCCCAGCCAACTGTTGGCCGGAACACTGCCTTCGCCCGGGACCTGGTCAAACTGCAAGGGGATACCCGGTGCGCTGCAGGTCGTGATAAAGCTCAGCAGCGCAGCATCCGGCGAAGTTGCCTCGGTCGGCAGCACATAGTTGTCGGCAATGCCGGCGGTGTAGTTGATCACCGTCGCCTTGTCGCCGCTGGGGCAGACCATTGGCGGGATCTCGCACGGCTTCGGACACGGCAATCCATCGCAGGCCGTTCCGGGGCCGTTTGATACTCCGCCCTTGGCCCGGCACTCAGCCGCCGTCAGATTGGCGCAATTGCCGTCCGGCAGACAGCATTTTTCCGTCGGGATTGGATGCACACATGGGGTCGTGGCACAGTTGGTGCCGGGACCTTGCGGGTTGCCGTTTTTCTCGACGCAATCCGCCGCCGTCAGGTTCGTGCAGGTTCCGTCCGGAAGGCAACAGCCTTGCTTGGGTTCGGTAATCGTTTGGGTCGTGATCGCAAAGGCCATGTCAATCGACTTCCCGGCCTGCGGGTGACCCTTCGGATAGATCAATTCCAACCAGGGTATGGCCGTTCCCGCCGGGCCACCATACACGGCGTCGTCGTTCCAGTGCTCGCTGGCGGTCTTCCAGCCGAAAACGCCGCCTTCCGTCAGGACATAAATGTCCAGCCAGTACACGACCGGATCATCGGGAGTCCCTTCCTGGATGAATGCGTCGGCTGGATCGATATAGACATCATACTGCCAGATATTCTGGTCGCCCTGGGGATTGATATCTTGCCGATAGGGATCCCACCACCATTCAAACTGCGGCGCAATCGAAGCGTACAGGGTTTCGGCGAATTGGCCGGTGGAAAAATTCTTTTCCCACAACACCTCTCCCGGCCGGCTATAGCTGCCGGGCTGGGTCGGATCCGCCGGGATGTCTTTGTGAATGCTCAGGTGGATCCCGTAGAGTAAGTGGGGTTGAAGGTCGCCCTTCCACGAACCCCAGAAATGGATGTCGGTAATCGGGCCCATCTGTGTGCAGAGGAAATCGTCGGCCATCACGCGCGGAACCTGGTCGCCCCGGTCGATACGAATGTCCATTCCCGCCGAGGTCTTATCCGGGAGCTTGACCCATTTGACATTCTGGGCCTGTCCCACACAAGTGACCATTCGAATCGTGCCGGTCGTGGAACCCGATCGACCCGCCAGTTTTCCGCCCGGCGCGCCGACAAAGTCGATGCGATAGGTGATGTCGAAAAAGCTGTCCACCGCCCAATCACCGCCGGGCTGACGGGTCAGAGTGGTGTGCCCCGGACTGGGCAGTCCAAAGTCGGTTCCGGCCGTGACCCGAAGAAGGTCGAAGTCCGGA
The DNA here is from genome assembly GCA_003152975.1 of Phycisphaerales bacterium. Taxonomy (GTDB): domain Bacteria; phylum Planctomycetota; class Phycisphaerae; order Sedimentisphaerales; family Anaerohalosphaeraceae; genus FEN-1350. The sequence goes on from PMBP01000211.1 coordinate 3,349, forward strand.
TCACCGGTGATCTGGCCTTGCAGCCGGAACATGTCCGTGTCAAAGGACTGAACAGGGGCCCCCAGCGTTCGCGGTGCCGAGTGGACCTCGCATATGGACGGCAGGGAGAACTCCTTGTTAAATCCCGCCAATGCCCCGGTTCCGACCATGGGCATCGTCAGCAGGGAGCTCAGACACGCCATCTTGCCGCCGAGCGACCCGCCGGGCGCCCGGCAGTTGGCGCTGGGAGGAAACGAGCATACGCCAACGGCGGGCGAACAGGTGAAATTCCCATTGCTGGCGTCGATCTCGATACTCGTTCCTGCCGGCAGCCCATCGACGATGTGCATGTCACCGTTGGGAGTGGTGTAAACGCATCCGGCTGGTGGAAAATCCGCCGTCCCCGTCCCATTCTCCGGCGCCACGCAGCAATCGCCCCACACGGCGCCGCCGCCGTAAGCGATCACAGACACCGCCAGGATTAAGTACAGTTTCGTTTTCATGAGAATTGTCTCCATTCACAGTTTTGAATTAAGGGTATGTTCCATAGTGAATTTCCGTCATCCTGACTTTTTTCCTTTCTGGTACGCCAGCGGTACCATTGGGACTTCCCAAATAGGCTTGCTCTGTCGAACCCAAGGAGGTCTTACCAATCGATGTTGTCAGTTCCTCCCGCCCCTCAGGAATGTCCGATTGAAAATTTCAGAAAACGATATATCGCTTTGATACAATCTATGTTGGATTGTATTCGGCTCCCGATCGCATTGCGATCAGGAAATTCCTTATTTATCACTTCCATAAAGCGTAGGTTCGAATTCTACGCTCCAATGATTTCATCGATTTCCGACATCGTACCTCTATCTATTAATCCGTACATACGGATTGCCCCCGATAAGGTTGCTGAGATATAAGAGAAATATGTGAAAAAATCCATCCTTCAGAAATCCGGCATATCCGGATCAACCCCAATCATCATCGCTTATGGGAAAATGTGGGACATACCTATCCTCGCACGGCTATTCACCCGAAGGAGCATCGGGGTAGGACCAGGCATGGGGAGACAGAATTTCCTTTAACCCTTGACCGTCGTGGTGTGAGGCCAAATTGAAAATTGAAAACTTGTCCCGAGCAAAGTCAAGGGATCGAAAATTTCTTGTCCCGGCTTCGAATTTACTTCCTCCAGGCCCGAAACAGCCGTCCGTCTCCCGCCTGCAGCTCGATCTTCATCGTCCGATCTGTCATCGTCGGCCCGTCAACCCATTGTCCTGTCTTGCGGTCCAGTTCCTGCAACCGCTCGAAGACCGGCTCCACCCGGACCGTTGCCGCCGTCGGCTGGTTGTAGTCCCGATTGACGACCATAAATGCCGACGGCTTTCCCTCCCGTGCAAACATCCCCAGCACGAGTGCCCCAGTTCCCGACAACTTGACCGGACAATCGCCGGGCACGGCCAGCGTCCCCAGCGGCAGCGGCTCGGTGTGATAGGCCCCGATCGAGTCCAGTTCCATCAGCGACGGCCCGAACTTCTCGATCTCGGCGTTGAGCTCGGCCACCTGTCCGGCCAGCGGCGACTTCTTGCCATCCTGGTACAATCCCCCGTACGATTCCGGACCCCAGTAGGTGAAATAGCTGATCCCCCGCCCGCCGTACGCCATCGTCGTAAAGACCAGCCAGCGAAGCTCATTGATCTTCGGCAGCCGCCAGACCTTCTCGACGATGCTGGCCTGGATGATATTCAAGAACGGCCGCCCGGCCTCCTGCGCCGCCTGCCGGATCAGCCCCAGGTTCAAAAAGTACTGCGGGGTGTCGGTGTCCTTGAAGAAGTGGTAATGGTCATAACTGATCAGATCCGGCCGGACCGTCTCGACAAACTGCCGCAGATGCTCGCGATACGCGATAACCACCTTGTTCCCCGGCCCGATCCCCTGCCAGCCCGCCGGATACCCGGCCTCGGGGGCCTTGACGCTGTCGGCCGTGATCCCCAGTTGCTGCTCGCTGGCATAAGTCGGAAACAGGTTGATGTACGCCAGGTGCCCCGGGTCCCGCTGCCGCAGATACGCCACCAGCCGCCCCAGCCCCGCAAACGCCGCTGCCCCCGGCTCATCCACGATAAAGTACGCCTCCATCGCCGGATGCCCCTTGACCCGGTCGATCNNCAGGTCAGGTTGTAGTGTTCGGCCGCCACGGCCGACAACCCCTCCTCCGTCGCCGGCGGCGGACACCAGAAGGTAATCAAAAATTGCTTGGGCTTCCACCCATCCGGTGCGGGCGTTTTCTCTTCGGTACCCTTATCCGCGGCGATCGCACATGCCGACAGGCCCAACAATACGACAAGAAATCTGCCAATCCCGATCCGCTGACACATGTTGACCTCCATTCCATTCGATTGTGATTCCGCGATTCAATGCTCACTCGGCCGTGACGGCCTGTCCTGCACAGCCAATACCTGCCAATATCCCCTCCGATTCTCCGCGATATTTCGTATTCTCCCGCGGAAAACGCCATCGCGCCCGGAGGGATTCGGACCCCNNTATCCAACTGAGCTACGAGCGCATCGTGAAGGAGTGTACTATAATGAACTCCCTGCCGCCTTGTCAATCTCGCTTGCAGTCAAAAAGGCCCGGCGGCGAGGAACGGGCTCAGATAAACCCAAATCCTCCGCTACTTTTCGGCCGGGGGCAGACTACGGCGGATTTCCTCCACGCGGTATCCAAAACCCGCCCCGGCGATTGACGACATATTCACAGAACCCCGTCGCCGCCGATACAGTCCCGGATGCACCGCCTCTTCGGCCGCCGACGCCGCCGGGTAAAACTGCATCGCGTTGGTCNNCTGCGTCTTGCAGGTCTTGAGGGCCACCCCCGTCCAGCCCAGCGAGCGCCCCAGCCGCACGATCTTCCAGTCGTGGGCGCTCTCGTCCATAAAGAGCGGCTTGCGGGCCGAGACGGAGTGGACCGCGATGCGGTCCCGTTCGAGGTCGTAGGGGAATGGCTGCTCAACATACAGGATCATCTGATAGATGCGCGGCGCATCGAGCTTGAGGCGGTCGAGGATCTTGTTGACATACGCCGGATCGGTGACCGTGCAGTTGAAGTCGGCCGTCAGCCACAGAACATCGTGGGCCAGCGCGATCGTCCCGACGCGAACCAGACGATCGTAATCCCAAATAGGATCATTGCCGCGGAGCTTGACCTTCAGGCAAAACAGGCCGTCGCGCTCGATCCATTCGGGCAGCGTCACCGGGTAACCGTCGTCCGGCTCGGAGCCGGTCCGTTGCGAATCATCCAAGAGATCCATCCCGCCGACGAGGTGCCACGCCGGCAGGGCGGTCGGAGGATTGTGATTCAGAAAGTCGGCCGGATACAGCCCCGCAAACGAAATCTCCCGATCCTCGGCCGGCGACAAGAAGGCGGCCAGGTCGCGGTTGAGAAAATCCTTATTGTAGGTCTTGTAGATATCGATAGCGTGGAATTGGCCGTAGGCGTCGTGCAGCGCGAGGTCAAAGGCCGAACAACAGACCAGCGCCGCCAGCCACGGCATCGCCTGCTCGGCCGTACACGCGGCGTTGCGATGGCTGAGCAGCCCCGGCAAAACCTGCTCCGCAAAATCATGCCCGACTTCGAGCGGATGGCCGAATTCCTTAAAATCCGGCCACGCCCGCGCCAGCGTTCGGCAGAGGTCCTGCAGTGCATCACACCGGTACTGGTACGACAGCCCCGACGGCCACACCCACTGCACCGACAGCGGTGTTTCGCCCCAACCCTCGGCCGTCCGTCCCGCTTGATCCGCCACCGTCATTCGCACACGGGCACAAATGACCGAAGTCAGCGTCTCCGGCCCAAACTTCAGCGGCACCCGCGTCGTTACCGGCAGAAAATACAACTCCGCCCCAATCGGGCGAATATCCGTGATCATGTGCAGTATCCTGTTTGTGCCATTTCTGCAAATTGGAGGGACCCGCTCCGTCGGGTCCGTTATTCTTCCAGCGTAACCGTTTTGCCTTCCCGTGCCGACTGATAGATCGCCAAAATCAACTCGACGGCCTCTCGTGCCGGCGTCGCATCGATCTCAAACGGCCGCTCCTCCTCCAACGCATCAAGAAACGCCGCAAAGTTCCTCGCGTGATTCTGGTGCCCGATGGCCGCCGGATCGGCTACCCCGCCTCCACCCGACTGGACCTTCCCGAACCGCAATCGAATCTCGGCATCCTCCAGCCGCTCGTCAGTGAACCGCCATTCCGTAAAGCTATCCTCCACATACACCACCGTTCCTTGCGTGCCGGTCATTTCAAACTGCTTGAACCGGCCCGGCCAGGAGGCGGTCGTGCCGTAGATCTGGCCCAGCGCCCCGTTCGCGAATTCCAGTACCGCCACAGCGGTGTCCTCGGCCTCGATTTTATGCGCGAGCGTCGCCGTAAACGCGCTGACCCGCCGCACCGGCCCGGCGATATCCAGCAGCATGTCAATCATGTGGATCGACTGGTTCATCAGCGCTCCGCCGCCGTCCATCTCCAGCGTCCCGCGCCACGAGCCCGCATAATACTCGTCGCTCCGCCACCACGGCACAAACACTGCCGCGTAAGTGATCCGCCCGAACCGGCACTCGGCCACGGCCTGCCGCAACGGGATCATTGCCGGATTGAAACGGTTCTGAAAAATCCCCCCAAGGGTTGTGCCCGCCTCCCAATGTGCCGCAATCATTTCGTCGATCCGTGAAAGCGAAATCTCCATCGGCTTTTCGCACAGCACATGCTTTCCCGCCCGTGCCGCCGCAATCGCCGGCCCGGCATGTGCCCCGCTTGGCGTTGCGATCGTTACAATGTCGATCGACGGGTTGCCCAGCATCGCTTCCAGCGAATCAAACGCCTTTGCCCCAAATTTGACCGCAAGTTGCTGCGCCTTCTCCGGAGCGCTATCGAAAAATCCGGCCAGCCGCGCATTAGGCAACTCGCCGATCGCGCGGGCGTGAAAGGCGGCGATCAGCCCCGCCCCCACGATACCGAAACTCCAGGTCTTCTTGGACATGCGTTATTCTCTCAATGGTTTTCCGGCAAGGAAATTGGCATTCCGTTTCCAGTATCATAGCGATAAAGGGTCGGGTTTCAAGAAACGATTTCGCCCTATTGAAATCCGCCATTCCGGGGTATAATTTCCCCCGACAGAAATCCGTTGCCGAAAAAACGATCCGATTGTCCAGACCGTCCAACGGTCCAATAGTCAATAGTCACTATTCAATCGTCAATGGAAAGGGAGCGAGTATGGCCAGTGAACTGAATCGTCGTGAGTTTCTCGGCGCAAGTGCGGCAACGGGTATGGCCCTGATCGGCGGGCGGTGGGTGGCGACTGCGGCGGCGCAGGCCGACAAGCCCTGGCCGGCCCCGATGCCCCCCGTCAAAATCTACAAAGTCTATGTCGGCCGCACCGGCGACATCTACCTGTCCCGCCCGCAGGGCGAAACCGAAAAATTCGAAAAGTATTTCGCCGAACTTGAAACCAAACTCGGCGATGTCAAGTTCATCGGCGGCGACCTCGTCCCGCCCACCGAGGCCGCGGCCGTGCTCCCCAAGCTTGCCGAGGCCGATGGCCTGATCCTCATCCACCTCTCCGGCCACGGCGGCGATGCCCCCGGCCAGGCCATGGACCAGCTCGTCAACGCCGGCCTGCCCACCATCGTCTTCTCCCAGCCCTACAGCGGCCACGGCTGGATGTACTTCCCCCGCTGGAACAAGGATGGCAAAAAGGTCGTCCTCCTTCCCAGCAGCGACTGGAGTGACCTCGATCGCACCGTCGGCCTGATGCGCGTCGCCCCCCACATGCGCCGCTCGAAGATCCTCGTCGTCAAAGGCGCCCTCGGTACCCCCGCCGCCTGCGACTTCAACCAGGTCAAGGCCAAACTCGGCACCGAGGTCATCCCCATCACCGTCGAAGAGACCCTCAAGGCCCACGAGGCCGTCGGGCTGGACGCCGCCAAGGCCGAGGCCGAAGAGTACTGGATCAGTAAGGCCAAGAAAATCATGGAGCCCACCACCGACGAGATCATCACCTCCGCCCGTTTCTATCTGGCCGTCAAAAACCTCATGCAGCAGTACGGCGCCCAGGCCATCACCAGCTCCGAGTGTATGGGCCGCCCGGCTAAAGGGTGTCTGACCTTCAGTAAGCTCAACGACCTGGGCCTGGTCGGCGCGTGCGAAGGCGACATCGACTCGACTCTGACGATGATGATCTTCCGCTATGCCTTCGGCGTGCCTGGCTTCATCACCGACCCGGTCTTTGACACCTCTCGCAACGCACTGATCCACTTCCACTGCACCAGCGTCACCAAGCTCGACGGCCCCAAAGGCGAGCGCATGCCCTTCACCATCCGCACCCAGACCGACAGCCGCGGCGGCGTGGCCCTGGAGGTCCAGCACCGCGTCGGCCAGCCGGTGACCTGCGCCAAGTTCGTCAACCTCGACACCATGCTGATCACCCCCGGCAAAATCCTCGAAACCAGCACCAGCCCGCTGGCCTGCCGCACCCAGTTC
>PMBP01000418.1 GCA_003152975.1 Phycisphaerales bacterium
AGCAGCGGGCGCGGCTCGTCGCAGTAAATCGTGAAGCGATGCCCGGCCGCGTGTGCCAGATACAAGCCCGCGGTGGCCGTGCCGATGCCGGCCGGCGCCAGCGCCCCGGCGTTGCAGTGCGTCAGGATCGCCCCGCCGTCGGAGATCAGCGGCTCGCCAAATTGCCCGATACGAAGGCACATCTGCTTGTCCTCATCGGCGATCGCGTGCGCCTGCGTCAGGATCGTTTCGCGAAACCCGACAACGGTAAAGCCCTTCAGCGCCGCATAGGCGTGCGCACTGCTTCGGACCCGGTCCAGCGCCCAAAAGAGGTTTACGGCCGTCGGGCGCGCGCCAGCCAGATAGTCGGCCTGCTGGGTGATCAGGATCATCGCCCGCGCCGCGTCGGCATCGGGCTCGATCGTCTGCGCTGCAAGACACAGCCCGTACGCCGCGACTACGCCGATGGCCGGCGCCCCCCGCACGGCCAGCGTACGAATGGCCTCAAACAGCGTCTCCGTGTCGCGGCAGCGGAGCATCTCGAATCGGCCCGGCAGCAACCGCTGGTCGATCATCTCCAGGTACCCGTCGATGCCCTCAACCCACTTGACCGTCTCGATGAACATGACTCGCCCTTCCGTAGATGGGTCCGGATTATTTCCGAAAAGGAAAAAGGTGCCAGGAACCTTTTCCAGCTTTGTCATTCCCGCGAAAGCAGGAATCCAGTTGGAGGGCCATGCTCCGTCATGGCCGTTATTCGGACGCGACAGAGCGCATCCCTTCAAAGCCGGCCCAATAGTCACTATTCAATAGTCATTTTACGCATTATCCGCCGTCACATCCTCGGCCGCGTCCGTTGGCTCCGCCGCCCTCTGCCGTTTTCGTTCCGACTCCAGCTTCGGCTTGAGATACTGCGCAGTGTAGCTGCTCTTGTGGCGGATCAGTTCCTCCGGCGAGCCGGTCGCGATGACCTCGCCACCGCCGTCGCCGCCCTCGGGGCCCAGGTCGATGATGTAGTCGGCCATCTTGATCACATCGAGGTTGTGCTCGNNGCTCGATGACGATCACCGTATTGCCGATGTCGCACAGCCGCTGGAGCACATTAAGCAAATTGTGGATGTCCGCAAAATGCAGCCCCGTCGTCGGCTCATCGAGCAGATACAGCGTGTGCCCGGTCCCCGGCCGACCCAGCTCGGTGGCCAGCTTGACCCGCTGGGCCTCGCCGCCCGACAGCGTCGTGGACGATTGGCCCAGCGTCATGTAGCCCAGCCCCACCTCGCACAGCGCCCGCAGCAGCCGCACGATCTTCGGGAAGTTGGCGAAAAATTCGCGGGCCTCGTCGATCCGCATGTCGAGCACTTCGGCGATGTTCTTGCCCTTGTAGGTGATCTGCAGCGTCTCGGGATTGTAGCGCGTGCCCTTGCATTGCTGACAAACCACATACACATCCGGCAGAAAATGCATCTCGATGCACTTGGTGCCCTGCCCCTGGCAATGCTCACACCGCCCGCCCTTGACATTGAAGCTGAACCGACCGGCCTTATACCCGCGGATCTTGGCCTCCCGCGTAATCGCATACAGTTGCCGGATCAGGTCAAAGACGCCCGTGTAGGTCGCCGGATTGCTGCGCGGCGTGCGGCCGATCGGCGACTGATCGATCTCGATGACCTTGTCCACCCGCGACAGGCCGATGATATTTTTGTGCTTGCCGGGTTTGTCGCCGGAACCGTACAGCCGGCGCATCAGGCCCTTGAGCAAAATCTCCGTGACCAGCGTGCTCTTGCCCGACCCCGACACGCCCGTCACGCAGGTGAATACGCCCAGCGGAAACTTCACGCTGATGTTCTTGAGGTTGTGTTCACTGGCCCCGCGGACCTCGATGGCGTCCCGCAGACTGTACTTGCGCCGCTCCTCCGGCAGCTCGATCCGCTTGGAGCCCGACAGGTACTGCCCCGTCAGTGACTGCGGGCACTTGCAGATCTCCTCGTAGGTCCCCTCGGCCATCACCTGCCCGCCGTGGGCCCCCGCCGCCGGCCCGATGTCGATGATGTGGTCGGCCGCGGCCATGACATCCTCATCGTGCTCGACGACCAGCACCGTGTTGCCGATGTCGCGGAGCTGCTTGAGAATCCCCAGAAGCCGGTCGTTGTCGCGCCGGTGCAGGCCGATCGTCGGCTCGTCGAGCACATAGCAGCAGCCCACCAGCCCGCTGCCAACCTGCGTCGCCAGGCGTATCCGTTGCGACTCCCCGCCGGACATCGAGCCGCTGGGCCGATCGAGTGTCAGATAACCGAGCCCGACATCGATCAGGAACTTCAGCCGTGCGCGAATTTCCTTGAGCGGTTGCGCCGCGATCAGCTCGCGCTCGGCATCGAGCGTCAGCGACTGAAAATACTGCTGCGCCTTCTCGATGTTCAGCGCCGTCACCTCGCAGATATTCTTCCCGCCGATCGTCACCGCGACCGCCTCCGGCCGAAGCCGCGAGCCGTGGCACTTGCGGCACGGCTGCTCGGAAAGGTAATGGTGCAGCCGCGTCTTAACATACTCGCTGGTCGTGTTTTCCCACCGCCGGCTGAGGTTCGGGACAACGCCCTCAAACGACACGCCCCGCTGATCCTCGTCGTCGCTCGTCGTGCCGGTCATCAGGATCCGCACGATCTCCGGCGGCAGGTCCGCAAACGGCACCGACGGGCTGGCCCCGAACAGGCGGCAAAACTTGCGGACCAGCTTGTTGTAATAGATGTTCATCCGCTTGCCGCCCTTGCGCCACGCGTCCACCGCGCCATTCTCCAGCGACAGGGTCTTGTCCGGCACGATCAGCTCCGGGTCAAACTCCAGAATCGTCCCAAGACCGTCGCAGCCAGGACAGGCGCCATAAGGGCTATTAAAGCTAAACAATCTCGGCGAAAGCTCCGCCAGCGACGACTCCGGGTGCTCCACGCAGGCGTACTTCTCGCTGTAGATCACGTCCGTCCAGCCGCTCGTCGTCTCGCCCGGCTCCTGCACCATCACGCAGATGAGCCCTTCGCCGATCTTCAGCGCCGTCTCCACCGAGTCGGCCAGCCGCACCCGCAGGTTGCCCTTGAGGATCAGCCGATCGACCACCGCGGCAATGTCGTGCTTCTTGTTCTTGTCGAGCGTCGGCAGGTTCCGCATGTCATAGACCAGCCCATCGATCCGCGCCCGCACGAAGCCCTCGCGCATGATCCGCGTGAAGACCTCGCGGTGCTCGCCCTTTTGCCCCCGGATCAGCGGCGCGCAAACCTGGATCTTCGTCCCCTCCGGCCGCGACAGAACCGAATCGACGATCTGCGAGGCGTGCTGGCTGGCGATTGGCTTGCCGCACACCCAGCAATGCGGCTGCCCCACCCGCGCAAACAGCAGCCGGCAGTAATCGTAGATCTCCGTCGTCGTCGCCACCGTCGANNTCGGCGTAGATGGTGTCGAAGGCCAGCGAGCTCTTGCCCGAGCCGCTGATGCCCGTGATCACCACCAGCTTGTCCCGCGGGATCACGACGCTGATGTTCTTGAGGTTATGTTCGCTGGCCCTGGTAATGATAATCGACTTGTGCCCGGAATCGCCCGATGCTTTATCCATGACTTCGCGTTCCCTATCCCAAAAATTCGACCTCTATCCAAAAGGATCATTGTACCACACCCGCCCCCTCCGTTACAATCCCCCTTGTGAAATCCGAATTTGTTGGGGCAGGCCCCCGTGCCTGCCCAGATATTTGTTTTCCTTTGCGGCTTGGCGGCTTTGCATGAGGCCAAATTGAAAATTGAAAACTTGCCCTGAGGAGGTCGATGGAACATCGACCGTCTCGAAGGGTCGAAAATTTGTATGAAAATTGCCCCCCTCCACCCCTGGAACCTCGATTACGCCTCCGCCCGGCGGTTGCAGACGGACCTGGCCGCAAAAGTCCGGCAGGAGCCGTTCCCCGGCCCCGTCAACACCGTCGTCGGCGTGGATTGTGCATTCAGCCGGGACAAAAAGCGGATTGCGGCCGTGGTGGTCGTCCTGCGATTGCCGGATTTCGAGCTGATCGAGCGGGCCGACTGTGTCCTCCCCGTCACATTCCCCTACATCCCCGGCCTGCTATCCTACCGTGAGGCCCCGGTGTGTCTGGCGGCCATCGAAAAGCTGAAAACCACCCCCGATGTCTTCCTCATTGACGGCCAGGGCATCGCCCACCCCCGCCGCCTCGGCCTGGCCAGCCACTTGGGCCTGTTTCTCGGGCGCCCGACCATCGGCTGCGCCAAAAGCCGCCTGATCGGCGACTACGACGACCCCCCCGCCGCCCGCGGCTCGTCCTCACCCCTCAAAGACGGCGAGGAAATCATCGGTACCGTCCTCCGAACCAAAACCGCCGTCAAACCCCTCTTTATTTCCCCCGGCCACCTCTGCCGCCTCGACGACGCCCTCCGCATCACCCTGGCCTGCTGCACCCGCTACCGCCTCCCCGAACCGGCACGCCTCGCTCACCACCTCGTCACCCGCCTCAAAGCAAAGCTCTAAATTTCCAATTTTCAACTGTGATCGAAGTAGGAGGGATTCCCTATGTTTATTCTTCTGTAAAGTAGTCTGTATCGATTTTCTTGAGTTCGTAGGTTGCGATTGTGGATACTCCAACATTATGGTCAATCATGAGTTGAGCAAGGGTTTCCCCGTCGATCAAAACAATCTTGGTGACGATCATGGATACATAGTCCTGAGCGTCTGATGAAAAAGTGGAGGTCGTAATGAATATCCCCTTTTTAGCGCGTTGTCCCGACAATGCTCCAACAAACTTTTGAATTTCAGGTCGTCCGACAGTATTATCCCACCGTTTTGCTTGAATGTAGATGGCGTCAAGCCCGAGTTTGTCTTCCTTAATCATGCCATCAATCCCACCATCACCGCTCTTACCGATTGCCTTGCCGGCATCCAGCCGACTACCGCCATATCCCATCTTCACAATGACTTCGACAACAAGACGCTCGAAGAAAGTGGGAGAACATGTCTTGAGTCGTTGGAGAATGTCCACGGCAAGGTCGTCTCTAATTTTGGCATAGGATGTCTCAAGAGACTCCTCCGGTGTTGCGGCATGATTCGCCTCTTGCTCGTCTATTTCGTCCGACCGTTCGCGATGGATTGACCGGAACGCGACATATTCTGGGAATTGCAGGAGAAACCGCAAATTAATCGCGGGTGGAGACTTGGAGAGGACTTCCTGCCCACGAGCCGTAATTTGATAGATACCACGACGAGGATTGGATAAGAGCCCAGCCATCTTGAGATGAGATTTCGCCCATGCTATACGATTCCGAAACACTTCCTGAACACCGCTTGGCAGAAGGGCATTGAGTTCCTCGTCTGTCAGTTTGAAATACTTGGCAAGAGCATCAACCGTATCGCTGGAGTGTTCTTGTCCGTCTTGACAATGACGCATCAGCGGAAGCATTATCGTCTGGAAATCAGGTATCGCCATTCATTGTCTCCTTTGGCATAACAAAACCGAGGCGGATCCATAGGCAATGCGGAATTCCGATATCCTGTTCATAGCGGATATTGTACAACAGAACCAGACGGTTGTCTATGGTGCAATAGGAAGGAAAATCCAGACAGAAACCAATCCCCCTTTCCCCCCAACCGCCAATTCAAATTTCAAATATCCAATTTCAAATTAATAAAATCCGTGTAATTCGTGAAACTTGTCCTGAGCAAAGTCGAAGGGTCCGTGGATAAACTTTTTAGAAAGTTTACTCCCACTTGTGCTCGCGCACCGACGCCAAAATCTTCTCCGCGCACTCCATCGCCGCCAGGCCCTCTTCGGCCGTCACTTCCGGCCGGGCCGCCGTGCCGCGGACGGCGTTCAAAAACGCCTCCTGCTCGACCCGCAGCGGCTCGTTGTTTTCGATCGACAGATTCTCGATGTGCAGCAGCTCCGTCCAGTTGACGCCGGCAAAATCCGCCTCCGGATTGTTCCGCTGCTCCTGGATCCAGCGGACGACATCGACATTCGGGTCGGCCTTGATGATCGTGCCTTCCTTCTTGAGAAAGTCTAGACTCAGGTACGCCTGCCGGCTGAACACCCGGATCTTCCGCTCGGTCTTCATCGCCAGCCGCGACGCGGTGATGTTGGCCACGCACCCGTTAGCGAATCGAATCCGCGCGCTGCAGATATCCTCGTGGTCGGCGATGACATTGACGCCCACCGCATCGACCGACGCGATGGGGCTGTTGGCCAGCGACAGCACAATGTCGATGTCGTGGATCATCACATCCAGCACCACGCTGACCTCCATCGACCGGAACGGGAACGGGCTGATCCGCACGGCCTCGATGAACTTCGGCTCGATCTTGAGCCGCTTCATCGCCTGCACTACCGGGTTGCACCGCTCCGAATGTCCCACCGCCACCACCACGCCGTGCTTGCGCCCCAGCTCGACGATCGCCCGCGCCTCTTCGACGCTGGCCGCCAGCGGCTTTTCGATCATCACGGGGATCTGATTTTCGATGAACAGCTTTGCGAGTTGGTAGTGCTGCGGCGTCGAGGCCGCGATCGTCACCGCATCGACCATCCCCAGCAGGGCTCGGCAATCGGTGAACGCGCCGCAGTTGAACTCCTTGGCCAGCTTCTCGGCCCGCGCCGCGTCCACATCCACGATCCCCACGAGCTGGCAATCCGCCAGCTTGCTGCATACCCGGGCGTGGATCCCGCCCATCTTTCCCGCCCCCACTATCGCCGTCCGTATCGCCTGCATCGAAGCCCCTGAAATTGAAAATTGTAAAATGGAAATTCTATATTGTTATGCCACAGAGAACCGTTCATTTCCACAATTTCAAATATCCAATTTCCAATTTCAAATTCCACCTTGTCCCTTATCCGTGTGTTACCCCAAATTGAAAATCGAAAATTGAAAATGTTAATGGTCCCTCAACGACTCCAGATACCGCCCGAATCGATGCTGGCTGCTCCGCAAAATTGAATCGATCATCGCCCGCACATTCGCGTCGTGTCCGTCCTCGGCCGCAAACACATTCACGCGATCCAGAAATGGCCCGCCGCCGCGGAATATCCGTCGGAAGGCGGCATTGATGTTCTTCTGCTGCTCGGGCAAGAGGCCCGCGCGGTTCAGGCCCCGCTTGTTGATCGACCGTACCTCCGGCGGGTAGTGCCCGCTGATGATCACGAACGGCGGAATGTCCTGATTGACGCCCGACATCCCCGCCGCATAGCACCACTTCCCGAAAGTCACAAACTGGTGCACCGCCACCATGCCGCTCAACCAGCAGCCCGTCTCAATCTTGCAGTGCCCGCTGATCTGCGACTGGTTGCTGATGACGATCCGGTCCTCGAGGGTACAGTCGTGTCCGATGTGCACTCCCACCATGATTAGGTTGTCGTTGCCCACGCGGGTCTCGGTTTCCTTTTGGATGCTCGGATGGATCGTCACGAATTCGCGGATCGTGTTGCCGTCCCCGATCGACAGGCCCCCCATCGGCGAATCCGGCTTCCAGCCCAGCATCTGCGGTGGCCGCCCGATCACGCAGTGGGCGTAGAGCTTGTTGTTCTTGCCGATCCGCACATTGCGGCCGACCACGACCCCGGCGTCGAGAATCGTGCCGTCGCCGATCACGGCCCCGGCATCCACCAAGCAAAACGGACCAATCACGACATCCTGTCCCACCTGGGCCGTGGGATCCACGACCGAACTGGGGTGAACCTGCGTACTCATCTCTCGATTGAAACCTCCAAGTGATTCCTATTTCTTCGCCCCATCCCGGCGGCGGTAATTTCTAATTTCAAATTATTCGCGTCTTTGTGCCCTTGCGTAAGGCCCAAATTGAAAATTGAAAATCGAAATTTTATTTACACCATCTCCTCGTCCACCAGCATGAACTTCAGCTTGGCCTCGGCCACGATCTCGTCCTCGACCATCGCCGTGCACTGGCACAGCGCTGCCCGGCTGCGGACCCGCTCGACCTCCGAGATCAGCACGAGTTGATCGCCCGGCACCACCGACTTGCGGATCTTCACCGCGTCCATCGTCAGCAGCACCGCCAGCTTGCCCGTATGCTCCAGCCGCTGCGCAAACAAAAGTCCCGACACCTGCGCCAGCGCCTCGATGATCAGCACGCCCGGCATGATCGGCATGCGCGGGTAGTGCCCTTGGAAGAACGGCTCGTTGATCGTGAC
>PMBP01000353.1 GCA_003152975.1 Phycisphaerales bacterium
CATCGTGTGGCTGCCCATATCGCCGACCTGCCCGCTGCCAAAATCCCAGTACATGTTCCACTGGAGGCAGTTAGCGCCGGGACCGCCAGAGAAGTAACCGGGGTTGTACGGATGGTCGGTCGCGATCGGCCCCAGCCACAGATCATAGTGCAGCTCGGCCGGCGGTGTGCCTTCCGCGGGCAGATAGCCCTTGCGGCGGATCTGCCGGTCGCCCCAGGCGCACGCTTCCTGCAGTTCGCCGATCGCTCCGTCGCGGATGAGTTCCTGAACACGATTGAAGTTCTCGATCTCGTGCCGCTGCGTGCCGACCTGCGTGCACAGCTTGCTTTTGTTCTTGAGGTAGTTGGCGCGGACGACCCGGACTTCTTCGACCGTGTTGCCCAACGGCTTTTCGCAATAGACATGCAACCCGCGATTCAGCGCCCAGTTGGCCACGAACGCGTGGGAAAAGTCGGTCGTACAGATGACCACCGCGTTGATGTCCTTCTGCTCGAGGCACTTGCGCCAATCTGTGTACTTTTTGGCCTTGGGGAACCGTTCCGCCGCCCCATCCATGTGCTTTTCGTTGACATCGCAGATCGCCACAACATTTTCGCTTGAAATCGGATCGAAGTGCGCCTCGCCCCGTCCCCAACTGCCGATCAGGGCGATGTTCAGTTTGTTGCTGGCCGCGTCCGCCCCGAACAGCCGAACGCCCGGCATGATCAAGGGTGCTATCCCGGCCGCCGCGGCCGTCTTGAGAAAATCCCGTCGTCGCATGGTTTCGCTCTCCCGTTTTTGGTCGAATCCTTATTTTTGCCCGCCGGTACCGTTGCACGGCGGGAACCGATTGACTGGGTGAAGCTGAACGGATATCAGTATAACGATTTTGCGTCTTGGGAACAACAAAAAAAGGCGAAGGGGTTACTTATACAAAAGGATGGGACTGCAATCAGCACGAAATTTGTCGAGGTCGGATTGCCAACGCTTATGCAATTCACTCAGGTCTTTATGTTGTTCGATAGCCAGTCGTATCGAGTCGGTGCCGCAGAGCAGATCGAAGTGGCTTGCGCGGAACTGGACATCCGCAGGGTAGGATTGGAATAGCGTCTCGACAATCTTCACGCCGGTCCAGAAGGGCTGGAAGGAGTCGCGATCGGCGATGATGACCTCGCAACCGTGGCAATCCTGACCCTGACATTTCGACGATATGGGTTTGAACTCGGCCGGGCGAAATGACACGCCGGCCAGTTTGAGGTCGTTGAGCTTTTTGGCCAGGTCCGCACCGTTCACCCACGGGGCGCCGAATTGCAGGAAGGGCCTGTCGGTCCCCCGTCCTTCGGACAGATTTGTCCCTTCGATCAGGCAGATTCCCGGAATAGTGATATCCGCGTCGATCGGCTGGAGGTTCAGCGAAGGCGGGACAAAAGTCAGTCCGGTCTTGTCCCACCATGTGGTACGGTTCCAGTTATGAAGAGGCACGACCGTCAAATCGGCCTTGATGCCGTCCTTGAGCCAGCCCTCCCGGTTGATCAGTCGGGCCAGCTCGCCGATCGTCAGGCCGTATCGGACAGGGATCGGGTGCAGGCCGATGAAGCTGGCGAATCGTTTGTCGAGCAGGGGGCCCTCGAGGGTCCGGCCGTTGATGGGGTCGGGCCGGTCCAGGACGACAAAGGGGATCTTCGCTTCGGCGGCGGCCTCCATTGATACGGACATAGTGGAGGTGTAAGTGTAGAAACGGGCGCCGACATCCTGGATGTCGAAGACCAGGACCTCCACGCCCTTGAGCATGGGCTCGGTGGGCTTGCGGGTATCGCCGTAAAGACTGTAGATGGGAATGGCACGCTGGACATCATTCTGGTCGGCAACGGCCAACCCGGCTTCGAGCTTGCCGTCGAAGCCATGTTCCGGGCTGAATAGCGCCACAATGCGGACTCCCGGCAGGGCGGATAGCACTGCGATGGTCGTCTGGCCTTTCCGATCGACCCCGGTGTGATTGGTGATGACGCCGAGCCGCTTGTTTTCAAACAGGCGGCTGTAAGTTTGCAGGTTGTCCAGACCNNCGAGAGAATCATCGACAGTAAGGCCGTCAGGGTCTGTTGGTTCATCGAAGCTCCATTTCTGGCGTTTCCTTGATTCATTCTGTCTGTGAATTCTATCTTGCCGATCATCAAAACGCAAGAGAACGGAGTGGGCGATCTTCTTGGGTATTACATCTAACCTGTTGAATTTCAAACACTTATATCTTCAAAAGGCATGTTGGTATGGAGAAACTGCACATTTATGGGTCTCGGAACTCTGGATCTCATCAGATTCTAACGTGATTTTATCGTCTCAGAGTTTATGATACATTAAGTCATTCGGTTTCAAAGAGTTGTCCCGTGTGTAAGAGAATTAATGGTTGACAATGCGGCAGAGCCCGGATATATAAAGTGCGTTTTTCCGGCCTATAAAGACCTGTCCGAGTTCCATCCGATCCGAAAGGAATAGTATTGAGATCATCGAAGCGGAGATGGTATTGGGTCTGGGGGGTATCCGGGGTGGTGATTGGGCTTTTGGTTGCGTCGGGCGGATGTCGCCGGCCGAGCACCGATGCGGATTCCAGCATGATTCAGATCAAGGGGTCCGACACGATTGTCAA